>NZ_LFJJ01000009.1 GCF_001189365.1 Candidatus Burkholderia verschuerenii
GTGAGGCGGGGTCTGAAGGAAGCGTGTAGCAAAGCCACGACCTGACGAACAGAAACCAGATATGAGGCCTACCCGGTCGGACGAGCGAGCAAATGATCGCGAAGTCCTCAACCATCAAGGACTGGGGTGGTAGATCTGGCAGGTGTGTGGTGAAGGCGGTTGAGCTTACCTCGGGAGGCCTGCCCGGCGTCCTGGAATCAGGACTGAACGAACCGCAAGGGACGTTGACCACCGGGCAGGAGTCAGCAGCGGGCATATTAGGGCGACGAAGCCTGAAGGCCCAAACGGAAAGGAGCGGCGAGTAAGCCGGAGAACTCGACATGGGAGCGCAGCAGAAAACGCATCGCGTCCTCGACAGCGGACGCCGGGGTGAAACCCCGAGACCTGCTAATTGAGGGGCTGAACCTATGGCGGCGAACCCCGAGCCCGAAAGCCCGTCGGCTTGCAACCGACTGATGGAAGAAGTCTGCGAACGGGAGAACCTGAAGCAGGCGTTGAAACGTGTGAAAGCGAACAAGGGTGCGCCGGGCGTGGACGGCATGACCGTTCAGGCACTACCGGCGTACCTGCGGGAGCATTGGCCGACGATACGGGCCTCACTGCTCGATGGCACCTTCAAACCCCAACCTGTGAGACGGGTCGAGATACCCAAGCCGGCTGGAGGTGGCGTGCGCAAGCTCTTGGCATTCCTTCTGCACTCGACAGGTTCGTCCAGCAAGCGGTATTGCAGGTGCTACAAAGGCAGTGGGACCCGACGTTCTCGGACTCCAATTATGGCTTCCGCCCGGGACGCTCGGCGCATCAGGCAGTGGCAAAGGCACAAAGCTACATTCAGGCGGGACCTTGCTGGGTTGTAGATTTGGATCTGGAGAAATTCTTCGATCGCGTGAGCCACGATATCCTGATGAGCCGGGTGGCAAAGCGCGTCAGCGACAGGCGTGTCCTGAAGCTGATTCGCTCCTTCCTGACGGCAGGCGTGCTGGAGAATGGGCTGGTTGGTGCGACGGACGAAGGGACGCCCCAAGGCGGTCCCCTGTCACCGTTGTTATCCAATCTGATGCTCGACGATCTTGACCAGGAGCTTGAGCGGCGCGGACTGCACTTCGTGAGGTACGCCGACGATTGTAACGTCTACGTACGTAGCGAACGCGCAGGCCAGCGTGTGATGACAGGGCTGAAGTCCTTCCTCACCGGCCGGTTGAAGCTCAAGGTCAATGAGTCGAAGAGCGCTGTCGCGCGACCGCACACGCGAAAGTTTCTTGGTTTTACGTTCTCGGACCGGGAGCAGGCCAAACGGTGCATTGCGCCCAAGGCACTGGCTCGTTTCAAGGAGCGAATCCGAGAACTGACTCAACGCACGCGAGGGGTCAGCGTCGCCCAGTTGATAGGCTCGCTGAAACGATACTTCACCGGTTGGCGTGGCTACTTCGGTTACTGTGAAACGCCTCGGGTACTTCAGAAACTCGATGAATGGATTCGTCGTCGTCTTCGCTGTTTCCTCTGGAAGCAATGGCGACGTGGCCGAACCCGATTCGCGGAACTGGTTGCGCGGGGCGTGAACCGCAACCTTGCGGCCCAGACGGCGGGTTCGCCGCACGGTGCATGGCGCCTAAGTTGCAGCCCGGCATTGAGCAAGGCGTTGTCCAATCGTTACTTCCGTTCGCTGGGCCTGCCGTCGGTCGGTCCAGCGCCGATCAACTGATCCGAACCGCCGTGTACGGACCCGTACGCACGGTGGTGTGGGAGGGGTCGGGCCGCGAGGCCTGCCCCTATCCCGATCGGCGGGATCTTCCTCGTCTTCGTCGCGCAGGGCTTCGATATCCGGATGGCGATACAGCGCGTTGTCGTCGAAATTAAGCTTGGCGTCGAGCGAGATGACATCGCCGGAACCGGTCACGACCAGCGGATTCACTTCCACGACCGACGCATCTAGTTCGACGAACGCCTGATACAACGCCGCGATGAACTTCGACGCCGCGCTGACCTGCTTGCCGCTCAGCCCGAGCCCGAAAGCGATCTGCCGCGTGTGGAATGGCTGCAAGCCGGTGGCTGGATCGATCGCGACCTTGAGGATTTTCTCTGGCGTCCGATGCGCGACTTCCTCGATTTCCATCCCGCCTTCGGTCGATGCCATGATCGTGATGCGCGAACTCGCGCGATCAACCAGCATGCCTAAATAAAGCTCGCGCGCGATATCGCAGCCTTCCTCGATATAGAGCCGCTTCACTTCGCGGCCGGACGAGCCAGTCTGCTTCGTCACGAGCACGGACGACAGCATCTTGCGCGCGTTCTCGCGCACGTCGTCGATCGACTTCACGACGCGCACGCCGCCTTTGCCGTCGGGATCGTTGGCGAAGCGGCCCGCGCCGCGTCCGCCCGCGTGAATCTGCGATTTCACGACCCACACCGGTCCGCCCAGCGCCTGGGCCGCGTCGGCGGCCTCTTGCGCATCGAAGGCGACGCGGCCTTCCGGAACCGCGACGTCGTACTTTCGCAGCAGCGCCTTCGCCTGATATTCGTGGATGTTCATCTCGTCTCCAAATCCTCTGATGGGAATGTGCGCGCCTGTCTGCATCGCGCTAAAATACTATATATCACATTTCACGGACGCCAAAATACTTTTGGAAATGGGTGCATAGGCGACGCCAGACGCGATTTTGCGATTGCTGCAAAGCAATGTGATCGCCGTAGAACTGCCAAAATTACTGCAATTAGCGCATTGTGCGATGCACTACAGGGTTTGTTCCGAGCGCACAACAGTTGACTAATACTGTGTGTGGAATATTGTATATCATAGCAACCGGGACGCAGCGCGACGTTCCGGGCTCGCACACCACCCCCATTCGAGGAGGAGACAACAATGTCAGAAGTCGTCAGCAGCCGTCCGGAAGTCGCTCACGTCACCACCGCCGCCGATGACACGCTCAAGCAGAAGACGCGAGGCGCCGGCGTCGTGTCGGGCGGCCATCTGGTCGCCCGTGCGTTGAAGAACGAAGGCGTCGATACGATCTTCACGCTGTGCGGCGGCCATATCATCGATATCTACGACGGCTGCGTCGATGAAGGCATCCGCATCATCGACGTGCGTCACGAACAGGTCGCCGCGCACGCCGCCGATGGCTACGCGCGTCAGACCGGCAAGCTCGGCCGCGTCGTGACGACCGCCGGGCCCGGCTGCACGAACGCGGTGACGGGCGTTGCCACGGCGTTTCGCTCGGAAAGCCCGATCCTCCATATCGGCGGACAGGGCGCGTTGTCGCAGCACAAGATGGGCTCGCTGCAGGACTTGCCGCACGTCGACATGATGTCCGCGATCACCAAGTTCGCCGCGACCGTGCCGAGCACGGAACGTGTTGCCGACATGGTGTCGATGGCCGCGCGCGAAGCCTTCAACGGCGCGCCCGGTCCGGCGTATCTGGAGATTCCGCGCGATGTGCTCGACCGCGAAATC
This sequence comes from Candidatus Burkholderia verschuerenii, assembly GCF_001189365.1. GTDB lineage: Bacteria > Pseudomonadota > Gammaproteobacteria > Burkholderiales > Burkholderiaceae > Caballeronia > Caballeronia verschuerenii. The sequence continues at coordinate 3,452 of NZ_LFJJ01000009.1, forward strand.
GACGTGACCAAAGCGGTGATTCCGCAGCCGGGGCGTTATCGCGCATCGACGAAATCGATCGGCGATCCGCAAGCCGTCGAAGCGCTCGCCGATCTGCTGGTCAATTCCGAGCGTCCGGCCATTCTGTACGGCCAGCAAGTGTGGACCGCGCGCGGCCACGAAGAAGCCATCGCGCTGCTGCGCGGACTGGATGTGCCCGGCTACTTCAACGGCGCGAGTCGCGGTCTGCTGCCGCCGGGCGATTCGCATCATTTCGATCGCACGCGTTCACAGGCTTTCGCGAAGGCCGATCTGATCGTGATCGTCGGCACGCCGTTCGATTTCCGCATGGGTTACGGCAAGCGCATCAGCAAAGACCTGAAGCTCGTGCAGATCGACATGGATTACCGCACGGTCGGCAAGAATCGCGATATCGATTTCGGTCTGGTCGGCGATCCGGGCGCGATTCTCGGCGCGGCGTTGCAGGCGGCGAGCGGGCGTCTGAAGAACGACAAGCGTCAGGCGCGTCAGGCGTGGATGCGCGAACTCTCGGCGGCCGAAGAAGCAGCAACGGCCAAGCTGATGCCGCTCTTCACGTCCGATGCCTCGCCGATTCATCCGTATCGCGTCGCGCACGAGATCAACCAGTTCCTGTCCGACGACACGATCTACATCGGCGACGGCGGCGATGTCGTGACGATTTCCGCGCAGGCCGTGCGTCCGCGCAAGCCGGGCCAGTGGATGGACCCGGGCGCGCTCGGCTCGCTCGGCGTCAGCACGGGTTTCGCGATCGCGGCGGGCCTCGCCAATCCCGAGAAAGAAGTACTCTGCTACTACGGCGACGGCGCGTTCTCCATGACGTCCTTCGACATGGAAACCGCGAACCGCTTCGGCGTGCCGTATATCGCGGTCATCGGCAATAACTCGGCGATGAACCAGATCCGCTACGGCCAGCTCGCGAAGTACGGCGAGGAGCGCGGCAACGTCGGCAATCTGCTATCGGACGTGCCGTATGGACGGTTCGCGGAAATGCTCGGCGGATACGGCGAGGAAGTGCGCGAGGCATCGAAGATCGCGGGCGCATTGCAGCGGGCGCGCGAATCGGTGGCGAAGACTGGCAAGAGCGCGGTCATCAACATCTGTCTGGGTCGATCCGACCGTCTACGCGCCCGGCACGATGGCGCAGACGATGTACAAATAAATGTGAACATATAAACATCGAACGGAAGATTTGGGAGACAAGGCATGGACAATTCCGGCAAGGCTTTGGACGGCGTGCGCATCCTGGATTTCACGCACGTCCAATCGGGACCGACCTGCACGCAGTTGCTCGCGTGGTTCGGCGCGGACGTGATCAAGGTCGAGCGCGCGGGCGCGGGCGACATCACGCGCGAGCAGTTGCGCGATATCCCCGATGCCGACAGCCTCTACTTCACGATGCTGAACCACAACAAGCGCTCGATCACCATCGACACGAAGAATCCCGAAGGCAAGAAGGTGCTCGAGACGCTCGTGAAGAAGTGCGACGTGCTGGTGGAGAATTTCGCGCCGGGCGCGCTGGATCGCATGGGCTTTACGTGGGCGCGTATTCAGGAGCTGAATCCGCGCATGATCGTGGCGTCGGTGAAGGGCTTCGGTCCCGGTCCGTACGAAGACTGCAAGGTTTATGAGAACGTCGCGCAATGCGCGGGCGGCGCGGCATCGACGACCGGTTTCGACGACGGCCCGCCGACCGTGACCGGCGCGCAAATCGGCGATTCGGGCACGGGCCTGCATCTGGCGCTGGGCATCGTCACGGCGCTGTATCAGCGCAATCAAACGGGACGCGGCCAGAAAGTGCTCGCCGCGATGCAGGATGGCGTGCTCAACCTCTGCCGCGTGAAGCTGCGCGATCAGCAACGTCTCGAGCGTACCGGCGTGATGAAGGAATATCCGCAATACCCGAACGGCAGCTTCGGCGAAGCGGTGCCGCGCGCGGGCAATGCGTCTGGCGGCGGTCAGCCGGGCTGGATTCTGAAGTGCAAGGGCTGGGAAACCGATCCGAACGCGTACATCTACTTCATCACGCAGGCGCCGGTGTGGGGCGAGATCTGCAAGGTGATCGGCAAGGAGGAATGGATCGATCATCCCGACTACAAGACGCCGAATGCACGCCTGCCGCATCTGAAGCAGATTTTCGACGAGATCGAACGCTGGACCATGTCGAAGACCAAGTTTCAGGCGATGGAAATCCTCAACAAGCACGACATTCCGTGCGGCCCGATTCTGTCGATGAAGGAAATCGCCGAAGAACCGTCGCTGCGCAAGACTGGCACGATCGTCGAGGTGGATCATCCGGTGCGCGGCAAATATCTCACGGTCGGCAATCCGATCAAGCTGTCCGACAGCCCGACCGAAGTAGAGCGCTCGCCGCTGCTCGGTGAACATACCGACGAAGTGATGGCCGAACTCGGCTATTCGCCCGATCAGATCGCAACGCTGAAAAGCCTCGGCGCGATCTAGCTTTTCCGCAGCACGAACCCGTCCGCCGTCTCCGCAAGGAGGCGGCGCGGATCGTCACGTCTAAAACATCGGATTACTAATTAAATGGAGACACGCTAATGAACAGCACGGCAGTGCAGGAACGCAGCGAAACGGACATGTCATCGAATGCGGTCGCGCCGATCGCGCCCTTGCACGCGGCCGATGTGAAACGCCGCGTCGCCGAAGTATTCGAGCGCGTGAAAGCCGAAGGACGCACGTCGCTGACCGCGCCGGAAGGCAAGCTCGTCTGCGATGCATACGGCATCGCGGTACCGCAAGAAGGCGTCGCGACGAGCGCCGACGATGCCGCGAAGCTCGCGTCGTTTATCGGCTTTCCGGTGGTGCTGAAGATCGTGTCGCCGGAGATTCTGCACAAGACCGAAGCGGGCGGCGTGATCGTCGGCGTGCGTGACGAAGAGGGCGTGAAGGCGGGCTTCGACGCGATCATCGCCAACGCAAAGAAATACGACGCGAACGCGACCATCGTCGGCGTGCAGGTTCAGCAGATGGTCGACGCGGGACAGGAGGTGATCATCGGCGCGGTGACGGATCCGTCGTTCGGCAAGCTGATTGCGTTCGGTCTCGGCGGCGTGCTCGTCGAAGTGCTCAAAGACGTGACGTTCCGTCTCGCGCGATGAAGCCGCGTCGATGCTCGACGGCATTCAGGCGGCCGACGTGTTGCGCGGCGTGCGTGGCGCGGAGCCGGTGCATCGCGAGGCGCTGATCACGCTGATCGAACGCGTATCGCGTCTCGTCGACGACTTTCCACAAATCTCGGAGATGGACCTGAATCCGGTGTTCGCGAGTCCGGGCGGCGCGGTCGCGGCGGATGTGCGTATCGTGATGGACTTCGAACCGACCGCGCCGCGTTATCGTCCGACGCAGGAGCAGATCGTCGCGCAGATGAATCGCATCATGAAGCCGGATGCGGTCGCGGTGATCGGCGCATCGAACGAGGACGGCAAGATCGGCAACTCGGTGATGAAGAACCTCATCAACGGCGGCTATCAAGGCGCGATCTATCCGATCCATCCGAAAGCCGACGAGATCATGGGCCGCAAGGCGTACAGGAGCGTGAAGGATGTGCCCGGCGTGATCGACGTGGCCGTGTTCGCGATTCCCGCGAAGTTCGTCGCGCAAGCGCTGGTCGAAGTGGGCGAGAAGAAGATTCCCGGCGCGGTGCTGATTCCTTCGGGCTTTGCCGAAACGGGCAATCACGAAGGTCAGGAAGAGATCGTCAAGATCGCGCGCCAATACGATATCCGTATGATGGGCCCGAATATCTACGGCTTCTATTACACGCCGAAGAATCTGTGCGCCACCTTCTGCACGCCCTATGACGTGAAGGGCAAGGCCGCGTTGTCGTCGCAATCGGGCGGTATCGGCATGGCGATCATCGGCTTTTCGCGCTCGGCAAAGATGGGCGTTTCCGCGATCGTCGGGCTCGGCAACAAGAGCGATATCAACGAAGACGATCTGCTGACGTTCTTCGAACAGGACGACAACACGGAGATCATCGCGCAGCACTGCGAGGACTTGAAGGACGGACGATCTTTCGCGGAAGCGGCGCGTCGCGTGTCGAAGAAGAAGCCGGTCGTCGTGCTGAAAGCGGGCCGCACGAGTCTCGGCGCGCGCGCGGCGAGTTCGCATACGGGCGCGCTCGCGGGCAACGACAAGATTTACGAAGACGTGTTCCAGCAATGCGGCGTGATCCGCGCGCGCTCGTTGCGCGACCTGCTCGAATTCGCGCGCGGCATTCCGAAGCTGCCGACGCCGAAGGGCGAGAACACGGTGATCATCACCGGCGCGGGCGGATCGGGCGTATTGTTGTCGGATGCGTGCGTCGATAACGGCCTGTCGCTGATGACCATGCCCGACGATCTCGATGCCGCGTTCCGCAAGTTCATTCCGCCGTTCGGCGCGGCGGGCAATCCCGACGATATCACCGGCGGCGAGCCGCCTTCGACGTACAAGAATACGATTCGCCTCGGGCTCGAAGACGATCGCATTCATTCGATCATTCTCGGCTACTGGCACACGATCATCACGCCGCCGATGGTCTTCGCCAAGCTCGTGATCGAAGTGAAGGAAGAGATGAAGGCGCTCGGCATCGAAAAGCCGATCGTCGCATCGCTCGCGGGCGATGTGCAGGTGGAAGAAGCGGCGGAATATCTGTGAACACGGCGTGCCCACGTACGCGTACTCGACCGAACTGCCGGTGGCGGTGCTCGGCGCGAAGTACAAATGGGCGCGCGGCGCAGGGAAACTTTAAAGCTGGTAGGAGGGGACGAGAGCGCGGGCCACGCATGCCCGCGCTCCACACAACAAAGGGAGACACACATGACACACTGGATTCGTTTCCGCGATACCGACGGCCGCATCGGCTTCGGCACGCTCGACCCGCATTCGGGCCGCGTCGTGCAGCACGACGGCGCGATGTTCGATCGTCCGCGTCCGACCGATGTTTCGTTCGCCGCTGCCGATCTCGCGCTGCTTGCGCCTTGCGAGCCGAGCAAGATCGTCGCGCTGTGGAACAACTACTATGCGCTGTCGCAAAAGCTCGATAAAGCGCCGCCGAAGCATCCGCTGTTTCTCATCAAGCCGCCGATGTCGGTGATCGGACCGCTTGAATCGATTCGGCATCCGAAGAGTTATCACGGCAAGATCGCGTATGAAGGCGAGTTGGGTATCGTGATCGGCAAGCGTGTGAGCGATGCATCGGTCGAGGAAGCCGAAGCGGCGATCTTCGGCTACACCTGCGTGAACGACGTCACTGCCATCGAACTCCTGCAGGAAGATCCCAACTTCGCGCAATGGTGCCGCTCGAAGGGCTTCGATACGTTCTCGTGTCTCGGCCCGCATATCGTCAGCGCCGATGCATTCGACTGGCGCGGCGCTCATGTCGTGACGACCGTCGAAGGCGTCGAACGGCAGAATTATCCGCTCGACGACATGATCTTTTCGCCCGCACAGCAAGTGAGCCTGCTGTCGCACGACATGACCCTGATGCCCGGCGATGTCATCGCGTGCGGAACGTCGATCGGCGTCGGCTCGATCAAGGACGGCGCGCGCGTCGATGTATCGATCGAAGGCATCGGCACCTTGTCGAACGTGCTGGACGCGTAACGCTCAGAGGAATAAAAAAGCAGTCAAGGAGACATATGAAAACCGGCAAATACCGCTATGTCGTCGCGGGCCTGCTATTTACGGCAGGCGCGATCAACTACATGGACCGCGCGGCGCTCGGCATCGTCGCGCCGATCGTGAGCAAGACGCTCGATCTGTCGCCGTCGCAACTCGGCATCATCTTCAGCAGCTTCTTTATCGGCTATTCGATCTTCTCGTTTCTCGGCGGATACTTCGCCGACAAATGGGGCACCGTGCGCGTGTTCACTTACGCGATGGGACTATGGTCGCTGTTCTGCGGACTCACGGCGGCCGCGACGGGATTCGTGTCGCTGTTGCTGTTGCTGTGCCGCGTGTTCTTCGGCATCGGCGAAGGGCCGATGAGTTCCAACACGAATCGCACGATCTCGAACTGGTTTCCACGTCACGAAACCTCGACGATGATCGGCTTCACGTTCTCCGGGCAAACGCTGGGCAACGCGGTGGCGGGTCCCATCGTCGGGCTGATCGCGTATGCATTCGACTGGCGCACGTCGTTTATCGTTATCGCGGTGCTGGGCTTTCTGTGGCTCGTCGTGTGGTGCATCTTCGTGACGGACAAACCCGCCGACAATACGCGCGTGCAAGCCGATGAACGCCGTTTGATCGACGAGAGCTGCGCCGTGGCCGAAGCCGCGAACGTGGAAGACGACGGCATGACGCTCGGCGCGTATCTGCGCCGTCCGAGCACGCTCGCGCTGGGCGCGGGCTTGTTTGCCGTGAACTATACGCAATACGTGTTCATCTCGTGGCTGCCGAGTTATCTCACCAACGTGCTTCATCTCGATCTCAAGGAGATGAGCATCATCACGTCGATACCGTGGATTTGCGGCGCGATCGGCTACTTCGGCAGTGGTCTGATCGGCGACTGGATTTATCGGCGCATGGACGATCCCGTGAAAGCGCGCAAGCTCGTCGCGACGATTCCGCTGGCGCTGTCGGTCGTCGCGGTGTTGAGCATCACGTCGGCGACATCGCTTGCGGCGGCGGTCGGACTGATCGCGGCGGCGCTCTTGTTTCTCACCGGATCGTGTCAGGCGATCTGGGCCATTCAGCATGAAATCTTGCCGCTGCATCGTCAGGGCGGCGTGGGCGGCTTTATTCACTTCCTGAGCAATCTGTCGGGCATCATCGGGCCGGCGCTCACGGGCTTTCTCATTCAATACTTCGGCGGCTATCACAGCGCGTTCCTGTTCGGCGCACTGATCGACTTCACCGGCGTCATCGCGATGGTGCTGTTCGTGCATAACCGCCGCGCGTCCGAACTGGGCATCGCAAGCCATTCGGCACGCTAAGACGGAGACATTCGACATGAAACGCATCCTGATCACGGGCGCTGGCGGGCTGATCGGCCGCGTGTTGCGTGCGGGTTTCGCGGGGCACTACGCGCTGCGTCTCGCGGATATCGCGCCTCAGGATCCGGCGGGCCAGCATGAGGAAATCGTTACGATAGATATAAAGTATCCTGATCAATTAAACGAGATGATGGAAGACGTCGATACCGTCGTGCATCTCGCAGGCATTCCGGACGAGGATTCGTGGCAGAAGATTCGCGACATGAACATCGACGGATGCTACAACGTGTTCGAGGCCGCGCGTCAGGCTGGCGTGAAGCGCGTGGTGTTCGCGAGTTCGAATCACGCGGTGGGTTTTCATCGGCGTGATCGCATGATCGACGACAGGGTCATGTTCAGGCCCGACAGCCGCTACGGCGTATCGAAGGTCTTCGGCGAAGCGCTCGGCCGTCTTTATGCCGACAAGTACGGCATGTCGGTGGCGTGTATGCGTATCGGCTCGTTTCGCCCGGACGACCGGCCGAGCGCGCCGCGTCATCTGGCGTCGTGGTCGTGGATCAGCCATCGCGATATGGTACAGCTTACGCGCCGCTGTATCGATGCGCCGGACTATCACTTCGTCATCGTGTATGGCGTGTCGGACAATGCGCGCAATCGCTGGAGCAATGCGAATGCGCGCGCGCTCGGCTATGTTCCCGAGGACGATGGCGAGACTTACGCGGCGGATGTACTCGCGTCGAATCCGCCCGAAGATGAAACGGAGGCCTTGTTTCATGGAGGATTCGGATGCCTGCGCGAGTTCGCGGGCGATCCCGATCGCATCGACTGAACGACGATAACAAAGGAGACGGCATGGCGAGATTCGACGAGAAGCGTCGCACGACGCTCAAGGCGTTGGGCGCGTTGACGATGCTCGGCGGCTGCGCGCAAACGCAGGTGCAAACGCAAGGTCCGCAAGTGAAATGGTCCACCGGCACCGAACGCGCGACGCTGCCGATGCCGGCAAACGCGACGGACTGCCATCACCATATCTACGATCATCGTTATCCGTGGGCGCCCGAGGCGACATTGAAACCCGGCGACGCGACCGTGGACGACTATCGGCAATTGCAGCAGCGCATCGGCACGACGCGCAACGTGATCATCCAGCCGTCGAGTTATGGCGTGGATAATCGCTTGCTGGTCGAGTCCATCGCGCGTTTCGACGGACGCGCACGCGGTATCGCCGTCGTCAATACGAGCGTCACGCAGACGGAACTCGTCGCGCTCGATCGCGCCGGCGTGCGTGGCATCCGCTTCAATCTCGCGCCACCGGGCACCACGACGCTCGACATGGTGAAGCCGCTGGCGGCGCGCATTGCGCCGATGGGCTGGCATGTGCAGGTGAATGCGCCGGCTGCATTTCTGCTTCAGGCGCGCAGCGTGTGGTACGACTTGCCGTGTCCGGTCGTGTTCGATCATCTCGCGCATGTGCCTGAACCGGATGCCGTGCATCAGCCTGCGTTTCAGATGGTTTCCGAGTTGCTCACGAGCGGCAAGGCGTACGTCAAGCTGATCGGCTTCTACAACGAAACGCGCGTCGGGCCGCCGACGTATGCGGACAGCGTTGCGCTGGCATCGGGCTTCGCGCAGGTCGCGCCCGAGCGCATGCTGTGGGGCAGCGACTGGCCGCATCCGACCGAGCAGCCGCTGAACCGCATTCCCGACGACGCCTTGCTGACCGATCTGTTCGCCAAGGTGGTGCCGGACGAAGCCACGCGCAAGATGATCCTCGTCGATACGCCCGCGAAACTCTACGGATTCAACTAGTCGTCATACCGGCGTCAGCGCCTTTCCTGTCGTCAGGAAGGAGACGATGTTGTCGGCGGTGAGGCGCGCCATCGCGAGGTGCGTTTCGTGCGTCGCGCTGCCGATATGCGGCGCGAGCACGACTTGATCGAACGTGCGCAAGGGCGAGGCGGCATCGAGCGGCTCGTATTCGAAGACGTCGAGCACCGCACCGCCGATCGCCCGGCTTTCCAGCGCCGCGACGAGCGCCGCTTCGTCCACGACCGAGCCGCGCGCGATATTCACGAGCAGTCCCTTCGAGCCGAGCGCATCGAGCACGGCGGCGTCGATCAAATGACGCGTCGCGCTGCCGCCGGGGCAACTCGCGATCACAATATCGGACCAGCGTGCGAGCTCCACGGGCGTGGCGAACCATTCGAACGGCAGCGTCTGACGCGTGCGGCCGAAGTAAGAGATCTGGACTCCGAATTGATCGAGCCGCCGCGCAATCTCCTTGCCGATGCGTCCCATGCCGACGATGCCCACGCGCTTGCCCGCAAGACTCGATCCAAGCGGAAACGCGCCCCGGCTCCACGCGCCTTGGCGCACGAAGCGATCCGCCAGCGGCAATTGGCGCAGCAGCGCGAGTATCAGGCCGATGGTCAGTTCCGCGACGGCCGCGTTGAGCAGATCCGGCGTGTTCGTCACGACGATGCCGCGTTCGCGCGCGAAGTCGACCGGAATGCGATCGAAGCCGACGCCGCTCGTCGCGATGATACGCAGCGACGGCAAGCGCTCGATCAGCGCGATATCGATGTCGTAATTCGAACGCGTCGCGATCGCGCCGATGCGCGTGCGCAGCGCGTCGTCGGCATCGATATCGGCGAGCGAATGCAGAGGCAATCGCTCGTTCAGAAGCGACTGTGCGATTGTCGGAAACTGCCGATCTGCAGAACCGGCGGCAAATTGATGTCGTCGTGTTGCATCGCGAATCCTTACTTGTTGACGAGCTTCGCCGGCACGAAGACGAGAATCAGCAGCGCCGACAGCGCAAGCGAAGCCGCGACCACGAAGAGCCCCGACGAAAGCGAATGCGTCATGGTCTTGAGCCAGCCGATCACGGCCGGGCTGATGAAGCCCGCGAGGTTGCCCGTGCAGTTGATCAGCGCGATGCCCGCCGCTGCGCCCGTGCCGCCGAGAAACGCGGTCGGCAAGGCCCAGAACATCGGCAGCGCGGTGATGACGCCCGCGGTCGCGAGCGTGAGTCCCGCGACCGACATCGCCGACGACGAGCCGAACAGCGCGCACAGCACGAAGCCCGCGCCCGCGATCAGCGCGGGCAGCGCGACATGCCAGCGCCGCTCGCGCGTGCGGTCCGCGTGCTTGCCGGCGACGATCATCGCGACGAGCGCGACGGAGTAGGGAATCATCGTCAGCAGGCCGATCATGAAGGCGTCTTCGATGCCGGTCGAACGCAGGATGGTCGATTGCCAGAAGCCGATGGCGTACGAGCCCATCATGATGCCGAACAGGATCAGGCACATCAGATACACGCGCGCCGACGTGAACACCGCACGCACCGAGCCGTGCGTCTGCGTGGCGGTATCGGCGGCGATTTCGTCCTGAATCACGCGCCGTTCGCGTTCGCTGAGCCAGACGGCATCGGCGACGCGATCGTCGAGATGCTTGAGTATCACGATGCCCAGCACGATCGACGGCAAGGCTTTGATGATGAACAGCCACTGCCAGCCCGCGAGTCCCCACAGGCCGCTCATCGAATGCATGATCCATCCCGATGCGGGTCCGCCGACGAGCCCCGACACCGGATTGCCCGCCATCAGCAGCGCGACCATCTTGCCGCGCCGATGCGATGGAAACCAGTAGGTCAGATAGAGCACCATGCCCGGAAAAAAGCCCGCTTCGGCGACGCCGAGCATGAAGCGCACGACATAGAACTGTATCGGCGTGCTGACCCAGGCAGTCGCCATCGAAAGCAACGCCCACGTAATCATGATGCGCGCAATCCAACGCCGCGCGCCGATGCGATGCAGCAGCAGATTGCTGGGCACCTCGAAGAAAAAGTACCCGACGAAAAACAGTCCCGCGCCGAAGCCGTAGACCGCTTCGCTCAGATGTAGCGAGTTGAGCATCTGCAACTTCGCGAAGCCAACGTTCACGCGATCCAGATAAGCCACCACGTAGCCGACGAACAGCAGCGGCATGAAGCGCAGCGCGACGCGTCTGAAGATGGAATCGGCTTCGCTGGCTTCTATCGATGCGGGGAATGACGTGCTTTCGTACAAGGTCGTCTCCTTCTTCTGATCGTTTATGTTTTTGTCTGCTCGATGCCGATGTCAGTGCGCCGCTTCCGCGCGCAACGCGAGCCGGTCCGCATGAGGAATGCGAAAGCCGATCGCCTCCAGCGCGTTTTCCAGTTGCATGCGCTGCGTCGCATCGAGTTCGACGAGCGGCGGACGCAGGTTCGCCCACGCTTCGTCGCCTGACTGCCACGCGATCGCGGCCTTCATGGCGGCGATCATCGGGAAGCGCTGGAAGACGGCGCGGGTTTCGTCGAGGCGACGCTGTTGCGCGGGCGCATCGACGGCCTGCCAATCGCGCGCGAGCGTGGCGATGGCGGCCGCGTTGACGTTGCCGGTCGCGGTGATGCAACCGGCGCCGCCCGCCTGAAGCGTGCGCAACAAAAACGTCTCGCTGCCCGCGAACACTTCGAAGCCTGTCGCCGCGAATGCGTCGATCACCGCCGATGTGTTGGCCCAATCGCCCGAACTGTCCTTGATGCCCGCGATCGTGCCCGGATACGCCTTCACAGCAGCCGTTCGATCAGCGCGAGACTCAACGGCACCTGCGCGACCGGCGGAATGTGATAGAGGTAGATGCGAAGCCGCGCGTCGCCGACCGCGTCGATCACGCGGGCATAGGCGCGGAACAGGCCTTCGTCGCTGACGCCCTTGTAGTAGAACGGCGGCAGCATCAGCACGCCTCCGCAGCCGTTGGCCACCGCATGTCGCGTGAGTTCGATGGTGTCGGGCAACGCGCACGCGCCGGTGCCGGGCATCATGCGCGCGGCGGGCAATCCGGCGGCGATGAGCGCATCGAGCAGGCCGCGCTTTTCCGCGACCGACAGCGAATTGGCTTCCGAGTTGGTGCCGAACACGGCAAGGCCGACATCGTCGTTCAGCAACGCGCGGCAGTGGCGCACGAGCCGTTCCGCCGATGGCACGCCGTCGTCGTCGAATGGCGTGAGAACGGGCGACAGCGCGCCCTGAAAGGTCTTTGACGAAGTCATGGCAAGCGTCTCCTGATTGTCCTGACAGGTTCGAGGGTCGCGGTCAGTATCGTCGCGTGCCGGGCCTCGAAGTGCCGGGCCATGCTTGCTTCAAAGAAAAGAATTTTTGATGTTTCGGGCCGGTCGCTTGTGCGGCGCGCGCAAGAACGCATGAGGCCGCCCGAAAGCTGCCTCATGCGGACGTTGATAAAACGCGTTGCGGCTATTTTCTCGGCGTGTTGCCGCGATGTTCCGTCGCGCGCAGGAAGTCGAAGTCGACGCCTTTGTCGGCCTGCGTGACGGTATCGAAAAAGAGCTTGCGATAGCCGCGCTCGGCGGTCGGAATCGTCACGTGCTGCTGAGCCGCGCGCGTCGCGAGTTCTGCATCGGTGACGAGCAAACTGATTTCGCGCTTCGATACGCTCAGTCGAATGCGATCGCCGGACTGCACATACGCGAGCGGCCCGCCCACCGCCGATTCGGGCGTCACATTCAGCACGATGGTGCCGAACGCGGTGCCGCTCATGCGGCCATCGGAGATGCGCACCATGTCTTTCACGCCGGCGGTGGCGAGCTTGCGCGGAATCGGGATATAGCCCGCTTCCGGCATGCCCGGCGCGCCTTTCGGACCGATGTTCTTCAGCACGAGAATATCGTCCGCGTTGACGTCGAGCTCGTCGGAATCGATGCGCGATGCGAGGTCCGCCGCATTCTCGAACACGACCGCGCGGCCTTCGTGTTCCATCAGTTTCGCATCGGCGGCGGACTGCTTGATGATCGCGCCGCCCGGCGCGAGATTGCCCTGCAACACGGCGATACCGCCTTGCGGAAAGATCGGTTTGTCGAACGGACGCACGACGTCCTGCGCGAACGCGGAACCGGCCGCTTCGATCTCTTCGCCGAGCGTGCGGCCCGTGACCGTCAGCGCGTCGAGATTGAGCAGCGGCTTCAGTTCGCGCAGCAAAGTCGCCATGCCGCCCGCCTTGTGAAAGTCCTCCATGTAATGCGAGCCGGACGGCTTCAGGTCGACGAGCACCGGCGTTTCGCGGCCTATGCGATCGAGCGCCTGAAGATCGACGTCATAGCCCATGCGTCCCGCGATCGCCGTCAGATGCACGATGCCGTTCGTCGATCCGCCGATGGCGAGCAGCACGCGCATGGCGTTTTCGAAGGCTTCCGCCGTGAGGATATGGTCGATGGTGAGTCCGTCGCGCGCCATCTGCACGGCCTGCGTGCCGGTCATCTCCGCGACGCGCATGCGATCCGACGTTACCGCTGGCGGCGATGCGCCGCCGGGCACCGTCATGCCGAGCGCTTCCGCGATACACGCCATCGTGCTCGCCGTGCCCATCACCGAACAGGTGCCGACGCTCGCGACGAGCTGATTGTTCATCGCCGCGATTTCGGTTTCGTCGATTTCCTCCGCGCGAAAACATTCCCAGTAACGCCGGCAATCCGTGCACGCGCCGACATGCTCGCCGCGATGCGCGCCCGTCAGCATCGAACCGGTGATGAGCTGAATGGTCGGAATGTTGGCCGACGCCGCGCCCATCAATTGCGCGGGCACGGTCTTGTCGCATCCGCCGATCAGCACGACCGCGTCCATCGGCTGCGCGCGAATCATTTCCTCGGTGTCCATCGACATGAGGTTGCGCAGATACATGCTGGTCGGATGCGAAAACGATTCGTGGATCGAGATGGTGGGGAAGTCCATCGGCAGGCCGCCCGCGAGCATCACGCCGCGTTTGACGGCCTCGATCAGTTGCGGCGCGTTGCCGTGACACGGGTTGTAGGCGCTGCCCGTATTGACGATACCGATCACCGGTCGATCCAGCGCGCTGTCCGTATAGCCCGCGCCCTTGATGAACGCCTTGCGCAAAAACAGCGAGAAGCCGTTGTCGCCGTAGCTCGTAAGCGATTTGCGCAGGCCGCCGGGTTCCTGCGGCGAGTCCTTTTTTGCAGGGGTTTTCTTGAATGTATTGCTCATGATGGCGACGTCTCCTGTGGGAATTTCCTATGCATTATCGCGGCCGATGCGCGTCGGCGCGATCGGCTCGCGCTTGCTTCAAACGATAATATTTTTTGCTTTCGGACAATACCGTTACCGGTCTATCGCCGTGGTTTGCCTTTGTCCTGCCGCGCGCGCTGAAATCGATTCGGCCGCACCGAGAAACGCCTGCACGAGCCGGATGCGCGCGCACGAGCGGCCCCACATCAGGCCGACGAGACGCTTGGGCGTCACGTTGGGCAGCGCCCATTTGCGCACGGACAAGCCGTGGTATTCGTGCGGCGCCCAGTCCGGTACCAACGATACGCCCAGACCGCGATCGACGAGCGTCGCGATGGCGGCGAGTCCGTCCAGTTCGCAGCGCTGATGCGGCTTGATGCCGTGTTGCCGCAAATAGGTATCGGCGAGCTGACCGCCCACGACATTACGATCGTAACGAATGAAAGGCTCCGAAAGCAGCGTGCCGTGCACGTCCTCGACCTGCATCGAAGCGGGCGTCAGCAGAATGAGCGCTTCCGTGCGGAACGTGTGCCAGTCGCAACTCTTCGGCAGATTGAACAGCGGCTGCGCGATCACGGCGGCATCGAGATCGCCGGACGTCACCTTGCGATACAGATCGAGCGAGGTGCCCGGCTCCAGATAGAAATCGACCTGCGGATGACGCTTCAACAGCACCGCGAGCGCATCGGGGATCAGGCTGCCCATCATGGTGGCCATGCCGCCGAGACGCAATTGTCCCGCCAACTGATCGGTGTCCTCGACGTCGGTGCGCAGATCGCGGATATCGTGCAGCACCGCGCACGCCCGCGCCAGAATGCGCTCGCCGGCTTCGGTCGCGCCGACGGTGCGGCCCGAGCGTCGCACGAGCGTGGTGCCGAGTTCCTGCTCCAGCATTTTCACGCGCTGCGCGACGGCGGCAGGCGTGAGATCGAGCCTGCGCGCGGCTTCGGCAATGGAGCCGAGTTCCACGACGAACACGAAACTCTGCAGATAGCGCGAGTCTATCGATAGAAATTTTTTGGTTTGAAGAAGCCAAAGCATACTTCCAGTCGGCCGGGCATGTCATCACACTAGACGCGACGTTCAATCACGACTCAGGAGACAGCATGCCGATCATCCAATCCATCGAAGTGTGCGCGGCCGCCGTGCCGCTGGACCGCGTGACGTCGTTTTCCACGCGCACGGTGTCCACGCGTCACTACGGCCTCGTCAAGGTGCGCTCGACGGACGGCGTCGAAGGTTTGGGCTTCTGCTATGTCGGCAGCGCGGCAGGAGATTTGCTGACGACCGCCGTCGAACAGTTGCTCGCGCCGGTGTTGATCGGACGCGACTCGTACGCCGTCGAAGGCTTGTGGCAAGCGATGTACGACGAAGCGCTGCTGCAAGGCCGCGCGGGCACCGTCATGCGCGCGCTGTCCATCCTCGATATTGCGCTGTGGGATCTCAACGCGCGCACGCACGGCGTGCCCTTGCACAAGTATCTCGGCGCGAACGAACTCGACAGCGTGCCCGCATACGCGAGCGGCAGCTATTACCTCGAAGGCAAGACGCCCGCCAAACTCGGCGAGGAAATGGCGAGCTATGTCGACAAGGGCTTTCGCGCCGTCAAGATGAAAGGCGGACGTCTGTCGCCGCAGGAAGAGGAACAACGCGTGCGCGCCGCGCGCGAAGCCGTCGGCCCGGATGTCGAATTGATGATCGACATGAACAACGGCTGGCGCGATCTCACGCAGGCGCTGCAGCATGTACGCCGTTTCGAGCAATACGATCCGTATTTCATCGAAGAACCGTTCTCGCCCGACGATGTCGACAATCACGCGCGGCTGGCCGATGCCACGCGCATTCCGGTTGCGACCGGCGAGATCGGCTATGGCCGGGGGTATCACAAGGAACTGCTCGACAAGCGCGCGGCGTCGATCCTGCAAACCGATGCGGCCGTGTGCGGCGGTATCACCAAATGGCGCAAGATCGCGTCGACGGCGGCATCGTACGGCGTGGTGATGTGTCCGCACTGGTTCCACGATCTGCATGCGCCGCTGGTTGCGGCCACGCCGAATGCGCGGTACGTCGAGTACTTCTGGGACGATCAGGTGCTGAATTTCCGGCGTCTGGTTGACCGGCAACTGGAGCATCGCGACGGACGCATCATGCTGCATCAGGAGCCGGGTCTGGGCTTCGCGTTCGACGAACGGGAAGTCGCGAAGTACGGCAAATAGACGCGCATCGGCGCGCGTGCTTAAACAGGCGTCGCCTAAAGTCTCATCACCTTAAGTAGTCGACCGTTCGGCGATCGAAAAGCCGAGATCGACGTGCGGATGCGCGGGGCTTTTGCCGTCGAGATAATCGAGCAGCATCTCGCCAGCCAACTCGCCGATGCGCAGCGACGGCACGCGAACGGTCGTGATGCCCGGCTGCGTCGCTGCCGCGATCGGCAGATCGACGAAGCCCATCAAGGCCAGATCATCCGGCACGCGGATGCCGCGACGCTGGCATTCGAACAGCACGCCCGCCGCGAGCATGTCGCTCGAGCAGAACACGGCGTCGACATCCTGGCGGCGTTCGAGCAGGGCGCTCAATAGCGCGGGCGCGTCGTTGATGCCTGCGGGCCGGTCCAGCATGACGGCTTCGGGCTGCTCGATGCCGCTCGCCTTCGCGCCCGCGCGCAAGCCGTCCAGACGTTGCGACGAACGGACATCGACGGCGCCCATATAGCCGAGTCGACGGCGGCCGCGACCGGCCAGAAAGCGCGCGACCGCCGCGCCCGCATCGCGATGCGAGAAGCCGATACGCATGTCGATCTGATCGTTCGAGGTATCCCACGCCTCGATCACCGGCACGCCGCATCGCTGGATACGGTTCACCAGCGCGGCGGGCGCGGACGTGCGGATCAGCATGATGCCGTCGACGCGCCGGCCGACGAACGCATCGAACAAACGCTGTTCTTCGGCGGCCTGATAGTTCGACTGGCCGAGCAGCAATTGATAGCCCTTCACAGCCAGCGTCTGCGACAGCCCGATCACCGTGTCCGAAAAAAACTGATGCTCGATGGTCGGAATCACCGCGCCGACGATCCGCGAACGGTTGGACGCGAGACTGCCGGCGTTCAGGTTCTGCACGTAGCCGAGCCGCTCGATGGCGGCATGCACGGCCGCGAGCGATTCCGTCGACACGAGTTCCGGTTGGTTCAGCGCGCGCGAAACGGTCATCCGGCCGACTTTCGCCTCGCGCGCGACGTCTTCCATCGTTGGGTGCGGCTGGAGGTTGAGGCTGGCGTCTTGCATGGCGTCGCTTCTTTTCATGATGCTCGATGGCTGGGCGGCTAGGGAAAACGATGTGCGTGACCGGATCGTGCACGCTTGACACTCGAAACGATACCTTCTATTTTGGATGGGAGCGCGCACATCGCTGTATATCCTTGATGCAATGCGGAAATTTTGGTTAATCCAAAGTTCGCGTGGCGTCAAATGGGAGCGCTCTCACCAATAGGAGACATAACGTGCTGACGAAGGACCAGATAGCGCAGTACCACGACGACGGCTATGTCATCGTCACCGATGTATTCACGCCGGAACTCGTGCAGCGCATGCGGCAAGTCACCGACGAACTCGTCGAGCAATCGCGCTCGGTGAAGGAATCGAACGCGATCTTCGATCTCGCGCCCTCGCATAGCGCCGAACGTCCGCGTGTGCGGCGCATCAAGGATCCGGTCGTGGTCGATCCGGTGTTCATGGAGGCGCTGAAGCATCCGCAACTGATCGCCGCGCTCAAGAGTCTGCTCGGGCCGAATCTGCGCTTGCGCAACACCAAGCTGAATCTGAAGGAAGCGCATGTCGGCGATCCGGTCGAATGGCATCAGGACTGGGCGTTCTATCCGCACACGAACGAGGACGTGCTCGCCATCGGCGTGATGCTCGACGATTGCGAAATCGAGAACGGTCCGCTGCTGGTTTTGCCGGGCAGCCACAAGGGCCCCGTCTGAGCCATCACACGGAAGGCTATTTCTGCGGCGCGATGGACCCGGCGCTGTGCGATGTCGATTTCGCGAAAGCCGTGCCGTGCACTGGCAAGGCGGGCTCGTTCTCGATCCATCACGCGCGCACCGTTCACGGCTCGGCGGAGAACACGTCGAACAGGCCGCGCCGTCTGCTGCTGTACGAAGTCACCGCCGCCGATGCCTGGCCGCTTATCGACGGGCCCGGTCAGGGACGCTCGCTCGACGCCTTCAACGAGCGGATCATCGCGGGCGAGCCGACCATCACGCCGCGCGTGGAACCGGTGCCGGTCATCATGCCGCTGCCGCCCGCGCCGCGTCAGGGATCGATCTACGAGAACCAGTCGTCGCTCAAGAACCGCTTCTTCGCGACCTCGGCTGCGCCCGCCGCCGCGACCATGTGAGCGAGCAAGCCGGAGATCGCATGCAACAAGTCAAGGTGTATCAGTCGCTATGGGCGATGGAGCGGCGTCGCCCGGACGGACAGGAGTGGCCGCTCGACGTGCAGCTACGCATGATCCGCGACGCCGGTTTCGACGGCGCGGGCGTGCGCTTCTTCGATTACGCCTTCGCGCGCGACGTCACGCGCACGCTGAAGGAATACGGCATAACATGGCAGGCGCAGTGTTATCCGCAAAGCGTCGACGATCTGAAGCCGATCATCGAGCATGTGCAGGAACTCGGCGCCGATCACATCAACCTCCAGCCCGATGTCCGGCCGTATTCGATCGAAGAATGCATTTCGCTTATCGAAGGCTGGCGGCGTCTCGCGCACAATGCAGGCGTGGCCGTGCATATCGAGACGCATCGCAATCGCATGACCACCGATCTGCTGTTCACGCTGCGTCTGCTCGACTGCTTTCCCGACCTGCGCCTCACCGGCGATATCTCGCATTACGTGGTCGGCCGCGAGTTCGCATGGCCGATCGGCGAGGAAGACGACCGTCATATACGCCGCATTCTCGACAACTGCTGGGGCTTTCACGGACGCGTCGCGAGCCGCGAACAGATCCAGGTGCAGATCAGCTTCGCGCATCACCGGGAATGGCTCGACCTGTTCTTAGCGTGGTGGCAATACGGCTTCGAACGCTGGCGCGAACGCGCGCCGGACGACGCCGTGCTCACTTTCCTCTGCGAACTCGGCCCGAAGGAATACGCGATGACGGACCGCAACGGATATGAGCTTTCGGATCGCTGGGAAGAAGCGCTGATGTTGAAGGACCTCGTGCGGGAGATGTGGTCCGGTCTCGAAGCACGCAAAGCAGCCTGATTGAAACGCGAGAAGCACCCACAAACACTATATTGGAGACGAATCATGGAGGAAGCAGGCATTGCGAGCGTGAGCTCGTCGAACTCCGTGCGATGGGTCAGGATCGTGCTGGTGATCTTCCTGATGTACACGATCTCGTACTTCGACCGCACCAACATCGGCCTCGCGTTGCCGTCGATCCGGCGCGACCTCGGCATCGACGCGACGCACGCGGGACTGGTGGGCGGCATCTTCTTCTGGGGCTATGTCATCACCTTCATGGCGGGCGGCTGGCTCGTCTCGCGTTTCGGCGCGCGCCGCGTCGTGCTGGTGGCGCTGATCTGCTGGGGCGCGGCGGCGATGACGACAGGTCTCGTCCGGAACCTGAACGAACTGCTCGCGGTGCGGCTGGTGCTCGGCATCGCGGAAGGGCCGGTCTGGACCTCGGCCGCGAGCCTGACCGCTTCGTGGTTCGTCCGTTCGGAGCGCGGCAACGCGTTCGGGCTCTGGGTCATCAGTTCGCCGCTGGACGCGTTGCTGGCGGGACCGGTCTCGGGCCTGCTGCTCGCGCATCACGACTGGCGCGCGATGATGATCATCGAAGGCCTGCCCGCGTGGATCTGGGCGGTGGTCTGGTACTTCATGATTCCGAAGGGCGTCGCCGAGGCACGCTGGCTGTCGGATGCGCAGAACCAAAGCCTCACGCGCGCGCTCGCCGAAGAACAGGCCAGCTTCACGAGCGTGACGCAGCATTCGGGCATCCGCCGCGTCATCTCGCTCAAGGCGACCTGGTTTCTCGCGGGCGGTTTCTCGCTGATCAATCTCGTCGTCTACGGATTCATGCTCTGGCTGCCGACGTCGATCGCCGCATCGGGCAAGCTCGGGCCGGTGGAAGTCGGTGTGCTGTCGGCGTTGCCGTGGGCGGCCTGCATCGTCGGCATTCTCGTGTCGACGCGCAGTTCGGACCGGCATCAGGAGTGGCGTCTGCACGCGGGCGTGCCGATCCTGATTGCGGGATTGCTGTTGCTGATCGCGGCCAACGTGCCGCCTTCTTCGCTCGCGCTGCGCATGACGCTTTTCACCGCGATGGGCTTCTTCCTGCAGATGTTCCTGCCGCTGATCTTCGTCTACGTGACGGAACTGCTGCCCGCCGCCGATGCGATCGTCGGCACGGCGCTGATCGGCGCGATCGGCAATCTGGTCGGCGGATTTCTCGGGCCGGTGCTGGTCGGCATGCTGTCGGGCAAGGGCAGCGATTTCGCACTGGCGTTTTTCGGTGCTGGGATGCTGCGGGCTGATGGGCGGCGCGCTGGTGTTGTGCGCGCGGCCGCATCGCGAGCAGGTGGCGGTGCCGGCGGTCGCGCGATGACGTGTGTCGATCGGCGGCTCAATCGTAGCGTTTGAGCTGCAACACATAAGTGAAGCGGTCGGCCGGATACACGCTGACCGTCGCTTCGAACACCGCGCCGCGATCGTCGACGTAATGACGCGTGATTTCGAGCGCATGCGCGTCGACTTCCGCGCCGAGCGGTTTTGCAAGCCGCGCCGGAATGCCGGTGGCGCGGATTTCCTGACGCACTTCGCGCACCACGCGGCCGAAGCGCTGCTCGACCATCTCGCAGATCAACCCGGAGCTGTTGCGCAGCTCCTTCTTTATTCCCGCGCCGATCAGCGGTTCCAGATAGACATCGGTCCAGCAGATCGGGCTGTCCGGCTTGGCCTGATCGACGCGCAGCATCTCGGTGCGCAGCCAGCGCGATCCGGTTTCCACCCCCAATTGCGCGGCCAGCCCCGGACTCGCCGATATCTCCGCGACGGACTGCACGTGCCGCTCCGTCACCACCGCGAACTGAATCAGATCTTCGATGCTGGACATCGACTGCTCGAAGGCCACGCGCGGCTTGCTCGCCTCGACGCGAATGCCCGCGCGCTTGCGCCGCGAAATCAGCCCGAGTTCCTGCACGCGTTCCAGCGCGGAGCGCACGGTCGCGCGGCTCACGCCGTATTGAGCCGATAGCTCGACTTCGCTCGGAAGCGAAGCGCCGACTTCGAATGTGCCGTCGCCGATTGCGCGGATGAGTTGCTCGGCCAGTTCCGCGTAGCGGGGTTTCATGTGAATGCGTCCTCATTGCGTGCTTGTTGCCGCGCAGTCCGCTCGCGGCGCGCTAATGCTAACGATCCGCGCGTGCGCTGCCAAGCCGCGCCGGCGCTCGGCGCATCGTTCGCATGGGCGTAAACCCGAGGTTGACCGGATCGTGCGATCGCCAATATAGTCCGTACATATTAATAAAGTACGGACATATTATACCGGGGTTCGCGAAGGCGAACACCGCCGATCCGGGAGACGAAAGCATGGCTGTTCATAGCGAAAGCGCGACTCATCACGATACCGACGCCGGTCCATCGGTCGAGCGCAAGAAGACGCCAATCTACGCGCGCCTCGGCGTGCAGATTGTCGTGGGCATCGTGGCGGGCATCGCGCTCGGGTTTATCGCGCCGAAACTCGCCGTCGACATGAAAGTGCTCGGCGATATCTTTCTGCGCCTGATCAAGATGATCGTCGCGCCGCTCGTGTTTCTGAACGTGGTGCTCGGCATCGCGGCGGCTGGCGATCTGAAGAACGTCGGGCGCATCGGTTTTCGCGCGCTGATCTATTTTGAAATCGTCTCGACGGTGGCGCTCGCCATCAGCATGGTCATCGCGAATCTGTCGGGCGTGGGCAGCGGCATGCATCTGACGCAAAGCGCCGAAGCCGCGGCCGCCGCGCACGCGCAATACGGCAAGGCGGGACCGGCATCGTTCGAACACTTTCTGCTGACGCTGTTTCCCGACAACTTCGTCGGCGCGTTCGCCAATGGTTCGCAGCTGCAGGTGCTGGTGATTTCGATCGGCTTCGGCGCCGCGTTGCTGATGCTGAAGAAGGACACGCGCGCCAGCGTCGAAGGCGGACTCACGCGCATGTCGGAGTGCTTCTTCAAGTTCGTCGACGTGATCATGAAGTTCGCGCCGCTCGGTGCGTTCGGCTCGATTGCGTTCGCGATCGGCAGCAGCGGCATGAACGCGGTGATCTCGCTCGGCTATCTGCTGCTGGTGATGTATCTGACGCTGGGGTTCGTGATCGTCGTGGTGTTCGGCGTCATCTTGCGGCTATACGGCTTCAATATCTTCCGCTTTCTGCGCTACTTCAAGGACGAAATCTTCCTGCTGTTCGCGACGGCATCGTCGGAAAGCGCCTTGCCGCGTCTGTTCGAAAAGCTCGAGCGGCTCGGTTGCTCGCGACAGTCGACGCGGGTCTCGTGCTGCCGACGGGTTACGCGTTCAATCTCGACGGCACATCGGTCTATATGTCGCTGTGCACGCTGTTTCTCGCCAATGCGTATGGCGTGCCGCTCGATCTGCATCAGCAACTCGGCTTGCTTGCGTTGATGCTGATCACGTCCAAGGGCGCGGCGACCGTATCAGGCGGCACCTTCATCGTGTTCGCGGCGACGGTTACGGCATCCGGCATGTTGCCGCTCGAAGGTCTGACGATCCTGTTCGGCATCAACCGATTCACGTCGCAGGCGGTTTGCATCTGCAATGCGATGGGCAACGGCGTCGCCACGCTGGTCATCTCCAAGTCGACCGGCGAGTTCGATGCAAGCGCCGCGCGCGCGGAATATCAGCGCGTGTTTGGCATCACGCCCGGCAAGGTTATTTGATTCGACATATTAAGGAAATTGCGATGCGTATCACATCCGTCAAGGAAATCACCGTTCCGCTCGAAGGCAATGTCGCCAATGTGTTCGTCAACTTTTCGGAGCACACCATTTCGCTCGTCGCGCTCGAAACCGATGTCGTGCGCAACGGCAAGCCCGTCACCGGCTATGCGTTCGATTCCATCGGCCGCTTCGCGCAAGGCGGCATTTTGCGCGATCGCATGATTCCGCGCCTTCAGGCCGCGAAGCCCGAGAGCCTGCTGGATGCATCGGGCGAAGCCTTCGATCCTGAAGCCGTGCTCAAGACCGTGATGCGCAACGAAAAGCCCGGCGGCCACGGCGATCGCGCGGCGGCGGCGGCCGCGATCGAACTGGCCGTGTGGGACTTGAACGCGAAGTTGCTGGACGAACCGGCGCACGTGACCATCGCGCGTCGCTACGGTCGTCAGGGCAAGCGCGACGGCGTGAATGTGTACGCGGCTGGCGGCTACTACTATCCAGAGGACAGCACGCAGCGTCTGGTCGACGAGTTCGCGTGTTACCGCGACATGGGCTTCGATTCGTTCAAGATGAAGATCGGCGGCGCGGATCTCAAGACGGATATCGAGCGCATCGAAGCGGCGCTGACGGTCGCGAAAGAAGGGCAGCGTCTGGCAGTCGATGCCAACGGCCGCTTCGATCTCGACACCGCGCTCGCCTATGCAGACGCCATCACGCCGTTCGATCTGCGCTGGTACGAGGAGATCGGCGATCCGTTCGACTTCGATCTGAACCGGCAAGTGGCGCAGGCCTTCGCGGGACGTATCGCGACGGGCGAGAACCTGTTCTCGCTTCAAGACGTGACGAATCTCGCGATGTACGGCGGCATGCGCGCGGGCAAGGATTACTTCCAGATGGACCCGGGTCTCGCCTACGGCCTCACCGAATACGCACGAATGATCGACATGCTGGAGGCGCGCGGATTCCGTCGCGTGGATGTGCATCCGCATGGCGGGCATCTGATCAATCTGCATATCGCCGTGGGCCTCGAACTTGGCGGATGCGAGGCGTATCCCGGCGTGTTCCAGCCGTTCGGCGGTTATGCGTCGGGTTGCGGCATCGGCGGCGGACTCGTGCGTCCGACCGATGCGCCGGGCTTCGGCCTCGAAGAAAAAGACGGACTGCGCCCGTGGCTGGCGCGTCTTGCTGACTGAACGATTCGAAGGATACGCAATGGCAACGACAGTTTTCGACTCGGTTCTTTTCCGCGACATGTTCGGCACGCCCGAGATGCGCGACGTGTTCTCCGACGAGGCCTATCTCAGGCGCTGCATCGACGCGGAGACCGCGCTGGCGCGCGCGCAGGCACGCACCGGTCTGATCCCCGAGACAGCGGCGCGCGACATCACGGCGCAAGCGGATTTCGGCAAGCTCGATCTCGACCAGTTGCGGCACGAGACGGAGATCGTCGGTTATCCGATTCTGCCGCTCGTGAAGCAGGTCAGCGAGATGTGCGGCGAAGCGGGGCGCTATCTGCACTGGGGCGCGACGACACAGGACATCATGGACACGGCGACGATGCTGCAATGCGCGCAATGCGTCGCCATCGTCGAGAAGCAACTGGACGATGTGCGCGAGGCTTTGCGCGAACTCGCCGCGAAACATGCCGATACGGTGACGGCCGGTCGCACGCACTTGCAGCATGCGTTGCCGGTGACGTTCGGCTTTCGCGCCGCTGTGTGGTTGTCGGCGTTGAATCGTCACGCCGAACGGCTCGCGCAGGCCAAAGCGCGCGCGTTGATGGTGGAATTCGGCGGCGCGGCGGGCACGCTGGCATCGCTCGGCAATCACGAACGCGCGCTCGAAACGCGCAAGCTGTTCGCGCAAGAACTCGGCCTGCGCGATCCGGAGATCACCTGGCATGTCGCGCGCGACGGACTATGCGAACTGGTGTCGCTGCTGGCGAACATCGGCGGTGCGCTCGGCAAGATCGCGCTCGACGTGATGATGATGGCCGCATCCGAGTTCGGCGAAGTGGCGGAACCCTTCGTGCCCGGACGAGGCGCGAGTTCGACCATGCCGAAGAAGCGCAATCCCATTTCGAGCGAACTGATGTTCGCAGCGGCCAAGATGCTGCGCGAACGCGCGGCGCTGATGCTCGACGCGACGATGCACGATTTCGAGCGCGCGACCGGTCCGTGGCATCTCGAATGGAGCGCAGTGCCGGAGAGTTTTCTGCTGATCGCGAGCGCGCTGCATCAGGCGAATTTCATGTTGCGCGGTCTGCATGTCGATAGCGAACGGATGCGGCGCAATCTCGATCTCACGGGCGGTTTGATCGTCGCCGAAGCGGTGATGATGGGACTCGCGCCGGCCATCGGCCGTCAGCATGCACACGATGTCGTCTACGATGCGTGCCGCGTCGCGATCGAAAACGACCGCACGCTGTATGACGTGCTCAGCGAAAACGCGCAGATTCGCGATCGTCTCGACGATGCGCAACTGCGATCGCTGACGGATCCGGCCAATTATCTCGGCGCGGCCGCGCACATGGCGCGGCGCGTGGCCGATGCTACTTCGTCGTATAGCCGCCGTTGATCAGGATGGTCTGGCCCGTGACCCACCAGCCGTCGCTGACCAGCAGCCGGATAAATGGTACGACATCCTGAATATCGGTCAAGCCGGTCTTGGAGAACGCCGACAGCGCCGCCGCGGTCTTGTGATACGCGACGGCGTCCTCGCCTTCGTCGGGATAGAAGAAGGGCGTATCCATCGGGCCCGGACCGACTGCCGTCACCGATATCCCGCGCGCACCGAACTCCTTCGCCGCCGCACGCGTGAAGTGTTCGACCAGCGCTTTGGTGCCCGCGTAGGCCGCATAAAACGGCGTGAAGGCGCCGAGGAGCGAGGTCACGAGCGTCACGATCTTACCGTTATCGTTAACGTGCTTGCCCGCTTCCTTGAGAAAGAAAAACGCGGTCTTGGCATTCACCGCCGTCATCTCGTCGTACTCGGCTTCGGTGATATCGACGAACGGTTTCTTCAGAACTTTGCCCACGGTATTGATGGCGATATCCGGTCGCCCGACGGCCGCCGTGACATCCGCGAACAGCTTTTCGACCGCGCCCGCCGACGTCAGATCGGCTTGAAACGCCACGGCCTTCGCGCCTGCTGCCTCGATCGCGGCGAGCGTTGCGTCGGCTGCGGCTTTTGAGCTCGCGCTGTTGTAGTGGATCGCAACCGCTTTCGCGCCATGTTTCGCGAGATCCTTCGCGATCAGCCCGCCCAAATTTTTCGCGCCGCCCGCGATGATGACCGTCTTGCCCTCGATGCTGTGGTTTGCCATGCCCGTCCCCAGTGGCGAGGCCGCCTCATGCAGCCTCCAACGTCGTCGATAATATATTCTGGAAAAATGCCGACAATCCCGCGTTTCTGACTTCACTGGTCAGAAAACCCGAACAACGACGCATCGGCCAAGTCTTCGTCGATATCGGCAAAGCGAGAGTCATTCATGGATCGCATCGAGTTGTTTTGCGTGTTCGCGCGCGTGGTGGAATGCGCGAATTTCACCCGCGCCGCCGATACGCTCGGCATGCCGCGCTCGTCGGTGTCCGCAGCCATTCAGGAATTGGAAGGGCGGATCGGCGCGCAATTGCTGCATCGGACCACGCGCAAGGTATCGGCGACGCACGATGGCGAAGCCCTCTACGAGCGATGCCTGCGCCTGATCGCCGATGTCGAGGAAACCGAGAATCTGTTCCGGCAGACGTCGGTCGGTCCGAGTGGCGTGTTGCGCGTCAATGTGCCGGGGCGCGTGGGGCGGCTGGTCATCGCGCCTGAACTGCCGCACTTTCTCGCGGCTTATCCGAAGATCGACATCACGCTTGGCCTCACGGATCGCGCGATCGACCTGATCGAAGAGCGCGTCGATTGCGTGGTGCGCGTCGGCAAGTTGCACGATTCCGGCATGATCGCGCGGCCAATCGGAGAGTTGCATCTGGTCAATGTTGCGAGTCCTAAGTATCTGTCGCAATACGGCGTGCCGCTTACGCCTGCCGATTTGCGCGATCATCAGGTCGTTCAGTATGCGTCGCCGTCGACCGGTCGTATCGCGCCTTGGGAATGGGCCGACGGCGACACCGCGCGCGCCATGACGACGCAGGGACGCGTGACCGTCAACAGCGCCGAGGCGTATATCGCCTGCTGTCTGTCGGGCCTTGGTTTGATCCAGATTCCGGCGTATGACGTGCGGGATCATCTGCGTAGCGGCGAATTGGTCGAAGTGATGCCGGATCATCGCGCGGCGCCGATGCCGATGACGTTGCTTTATCCGCATCGGCAACATCTTTCGCGACGGGTGAAGGTGTTCGCCGACTGGCTCGACGCGGTGTTGAGCGCGCGGGTGATGGAGGGCAGCGAAAGCGCCTGATATCGCACTTTTCTTTCGATTTCCCTATGCAGATTACTTGCCGCGTGCCGATAACCACATTGTTCGATGTGTTCGTCGCGCTTTTGCGTGGCGGTGTAAATAAAAAGTAAACCGGGAATCACAATGAAACGAAGCACCATTCTGGCGATGCTGCTCATTGCTGCATCCCTCGTCGCGGGCTGCGCGGGCGGCCCCGAGGTGCGCACCGTGGGCTATAAGCGGCAGCAGCCGACGCCCGTCGGCAGTCTTCTGATCGTCGTCGACGATACGCTGTTCCGCCAGGCATCGCGCATGCGCAATGGTCACGATTTCGCCAGCACGCTGGGCGCGACGCTGAGAGACGCGTCGGCGCCCATTCCGGTGACGCTGCTGCAGATCGACTCGGAAACGGATGCGCGCGCCTTGCCGCGCACGATCATGTCGTCGCACGCGACGCAGATCATGCTGGTCAAGGCCACGCGCGTCACGACGACCAATAGAGGCGAGGCCGAAGCCGTCTGGCAACTCACGCTCTCCGATGTCAACGCGTCCTATGTCCCCGACGAGCGCGATCATTCCCGGACGAATACGCGTGTGGAAATGCGGCCGTTCTATCGCGAGCAGATCAGTTCGGTCGTCAGGGTGGGCATGGATTTTCTGACGGAAGGCATGGACAAACGTGCGCAAGACATGGGACTCGCGATCGCCGCGCGTATGCGCGAGGATCACGTGCTGACATCGGCGCATCCGCTGTGAGTCGAACGGCTCTCGGCAGGTCTCCTACCGCCAACGGTCGTTGCCGGAACGGAATACGGAGACCTTCTTTCCTTCGAAACTTTCCTGCATGCCTTGCAGGCAATTCGGCGGGCACATCACCATGTTGTCGCCGCTTTTGCCTCCAGCGGTGACGGCGCGATACACGACGGATTCGATCAGCGTGCCGTCGGCGGCAATGACCATGTTCAGATCGGTCTCGACGCCGGCCGGCATAGCGCCGCCTGCTTCATAGACGATTTTCATCGTGCCGGTGCAGTCGGAGTTCACGGAGTAGGTGCCGCTCTGCGCCGGATTGAACGTGGTCTTTCCGCCTTTCGGCAGTCCGGCGATCATGCCGAAATCCGTGCGGGTGAAATGCCCTATTCCGTCGAATGTGATCAGGGCCACGTCATCGAGCAGGGATGGCGGGCTTATAGTATGGACCGTTCCGTCGTCGGCTATCAGGCCGAGAATCGTTCCGTGGCCGATGAATCCGAACGCGCCTCGTAAGGTCTCGTTGGTGCATCGGCCATCGGCGTGGGCAGCGCCGCTTAGAGAGAGAAGCGCGACAGCCAGCGTCGATGCGGCGCGTAATTGCTTGATCATCACGTTCACCTTTTTGCAAGCGGCTCGAACGCGGCGCATGGCGGATGCAGTCGTACCTGACCGGCCGCGTCGAACGCTCGAGCCAGAGGGAAAGGAGCAGGCATGGCGAAGCCCGGCGCTTTCATGCGCGCCGGTCGAGAACGAGTGGTATCAGCGTGACCCGGAGAACATCGGTAAGCGACCGAAGCCGGGCGAAAACGGCTAGCGATTCACCAGGCAGTTGTTTGCAGCCCGGTGGCGGGACGCGCGCGCAAGAGGAGCGCCGAAGTCCGCGACGATATGACTTTGTAAGTCGGCTGTGCAATAAAAGTCTGCGTAGCACGACGAAGTGTAGTTCACAACGCGCAGCGCATCCAGACAGTTTCGGTATGTATAATAAGTGCTTAAAGAAGCGCGAACGTTTTACTAACGCCGGGAATGAGCCACGCGTGCCCATGCGCCGAGGTAAGCGGGCGGCTGCATGACGCCGTCGAGCGAAACGATTTCATCGCGCAAGCGAGTCGTCAGCGTATCGATGTCGATACTGTCAGCATCGGCAATGCCGAGGTGTTGTGCGAGCGGCATGAGCGTGCGCAGCGTATCGGCGAGGTATTGATAGGCGAAGGCATCGGGACCGCCTTCGATACGCGCGGCCAACAGCATGTCGGGATCGGGAAGGCCTGCCTGGCGGAACAGCGTGAATAGCTTCGACCCTATATCGGGATCGATGCCCGCACGCCTGAATGTCTCGATCAGCAGACGCAGTCCCTTCGTGCATAGCGGCGACTCGGGCACCGAGCGCG
Organism: Candidatus Burkholderia verschuerenii; assembly: GCF_001189365.1. GTDB lineage: Bacteria > Pseudomonadota > Gammaproteobacteria > Burkholderiales > Burkholderiaceae > Caballeronia > Caballeronia verschuerenii. The sequence continues at coordinate 32,944 of NZ_LFJJ01000009.1, forward strand.
CCGTGCTCATGTCGAGCTCATGAAAGACCACGAGCGTGCCCGGCGAAGCCGTCGATGCGACACGCGCGAGCAGCTGCACGGGATCGGGAATATGTAGGAGGATAAGCCGGCCAATAATGGCGTCGACGTTGCTGAAATCGAAGTCCATCACGCCGGCGACATCGAAGTGCACGGATGTCATGCCTGCACTCGCGGCCCGCTGACGCGCGATGTCGATTGCGCCGGGCGCGGCGTCGATGCCACGCACATCGCCCATCGGACCGACGAGCGATGCCGCCAGAAACGAGACATCGCCGATGCCGCAGCCGAGGTCCAGCACGCGCATGCCGGACACGAGTCTCGCGCGTTTCAGTATGTCTTCGGTAAAACCGCCGATATAACGTGCCTGCAGTTCGAGCCGTCGAACTTCGGTTGCCGAGTGACCGAGCTTGTATGCGTGCTGCGCCGGAGCAGGCGAGTCCATGATCGTGTCTCCTGTCGATAAGCCTACAAATTCATGATAGATGTCGCGATAGAGACAGGAGAACAAAGTCTCGGGGTCAGGCGCCATGAGCCTGCCTTACAAAACGCATATACTGTGACGCGCCTCCAACCAAAAACTCGAACATGCGCATACTTCATTTCGCGTCTCTGACGCTCGCCAGCGCCGCTATTCTCTTGAGCGGATGTGCTGCCACACTGCAAACGCAGAACACAAACTCGACAACGGAAAAGACGGCGGAGACCGGCATCGTGGTTCCGCCGTCGGCCACGCATACCATCGTGTTGCGCATGAACGGATCGAAGGTTGCGACGACGGCATCGGACTGGCCGCGCGTGCAGACCGAGTGGCGCGAAGCGCTCGAAGGCGCATCGCAAGATGCCAGTTCCACTTTCGTCGATGAAACCGTCAAACGCAGCTCGCGCACCGGCGCGGGCACGGTGGTCGATGTCTACGTGGAAGACTTCCATTTCGTTGCGCTCGGCGCACGTTATACGCTGGGCATCATGACCGGCAACGCCTTTATTCAGGCACGCGTGGCATTCCGCGATCTGCAAAGCGGGCGGGTATTCGGCGAACGCAACTACAACACGTCGTCGTCGGCATGGCAGGGCATGTTCGCGCCGACATCGGACAAGCAGACACGCGCTATTGCGTCGGATATCGTCAAGCAGATCAATCCGCGTTAAAGCGGGTTCGGTTCGCCAGGGAAGATTCGTACGCTTGCTGCTCGGATCAAAGCTCGACGACATCCATGACCGCATCGGCAAACGCTTTCGGCGCTTCCTGAGGCAAGTTGTGCCCGATGCCTCCCGTGACCTCGCGGTGCTGATATTTGCCAATGAATTGCGTTGCATAAGCTTGCGCCGCTTGATGCGGTGCGCCGTTTGCATCGCCTTCGAGCGTGATGGTGGCGACCGCAATTTTTGGCGCCTGCGCCAGTCTCTTTTCCAGGGCGTCGTACCGAGATTCGCCTTGTGCGAGTCCTAGCCTCCACCGGTAGTTGTGGATGACGATTGCCACGTGATCGGGGTTGTCGAACGCCTGGGCCGTGCGCGCGTAGGTTGCATCGTCGAATCGAAATTTTGGCGATGCGTTGCGCCAGATCAACTTGTTGAATTCTTCCCTATTCGCAGCGTAACCTTTGACGCCGCGCTCGGTCGCGAAGTAGTACTGGAACCATGCTTGCAGTTCGGCCTGTGGTAACGAAGGCGTGCGGTTCGCCTCCTGACTGCCGATCAGATATCCGCTGACGGACACCAGCGCGCGGCATCGCTCGGGCCATAGCGCGGCCACGATGTTCGCCGCGCGGCCGCCCCAATCGAATCCGGCGAGTATGGCCTTTTCGATGTTCAGGGCGTCCATCAACGCGATGATGTCCGCGGCGAAAACCGATTGCTGGCCGTTACGTATCGTGTCGGCGGAAACGATGCGCGTGGTGCCGTAGCCCCTTAAATACGGCACGATCACGCGATGGCCCGATGCGACCAGGATGCGGGTAACGTCGTAGAAGCTGTAGATGTCATGAGGCCAGCCGTGCAGAAGCATCACGACCGGACTGTCGCGCGGACCTTCGTCTACGTATCCGACGTTCAATTCGCCAGCTTCGATCTGACGGATTGAATCGAATGAGGCGATCGACGATGTCTGCTGCGAACCAACGATCCGCGAATCGTCGCTCGCTTTGGATAATGTGGAATGAGATAGCAAGCTCAGCGTCGCGAGCGCCGAGCCGCCACCAAGCATCCGGCGTCGTAGAAGGTTGAATGAGTTGAACACGGTTGATTTTTATGAAAATTAGGAAAACGAACAAATACTTCGACGCTCAACGCTGCGAGTCAGTACGGATGCAGATCGCGCACGGGACTGACCGATTCCAGCAGCGCGCCGAGGTGCAGAATCGTCGATTCCGCCAGCCAGGGCGATACCAGTTGCACACCGACCGGCAGTCCCTCGCTGCTCGTGCCGAAACGCAAGGCGAGACCGGGCAGCCCCGTCACGTTGAGGAAAGCCGTTGCATCCATCACGTGCAAGGAAGACACCGACTGACCGTTGATGTTGAACTCGCTCGCATCATGCGCATGTGCGGGAACGGGCGTGACGGGACAAAGCAAGGCGTCGTAACGCTGGAAATACGCGGCGAAGCCATCACGCATTGCCTCGATCTGCTGTTCGGCTTCGACGAAGTCTTTAATCGATGTATCGGGCGTGTCGAAGATGGCCCGAACATGCTTGTAGATCAGATCCTCATGTCCGGCGGTAACTTCTTTGAAGGCGGGCTTCGTTTCCATTGCCTGTAACTTCCAAAGCAGGTCCAGCGCATTGATCTGTTCGAGAACGGGAATGCGCACCGGCTCCACGATGACGCCTGCGCCTTTCAGCGCCTCCGCCGCTGCTTCCACGGTCGATGCGACGTCTTTGTCGATCGCCCCGAAGCCCGGTTTAACGAGCCAACCGACGCGAATCGGCCGATTCGGCTTCGCGCCGACGCCGGTGTCCAACGCAGGCAGCGTGGTGGAAAATCCGTCGGCACCGTCGAGACCGGCAAGCAGTGAGTAGCCGAGCGCGACATCGCGAACCGTGCGCGCCATCGGGCCAGCATGCCAGAAGCGGCGGGGCACGCGCGGCCAGATACCCGTCATGGGAATGCGTCCGTGTGTCGGCTTCAAACCGACGACGCCCGTCAACGCTGCCGGGCCGCGCACGGAAATGGCGATGTCGGTGGCCAGTCCGATCGGCGACAAACCCGCTGCGATTGCAGCTGACTCTCCGCCGCTCGAGCCGCCCGGCGTGCGTTCGAGATTCCACGGGTTGAGTGTGCGGCCCGAGAGCAGATTGTCGCTCTCGATCCAGAACGAGAACTCGGGCAGATTAGTCTTTGCAAGCAGGATAGCGCCGGCGCTTTTCATACGCGCGACGGTGGGCGCGTCGGTAGCGGGTATGCGTTCTTTAAAGATGGGCGAGCCCAATTGCGTCGGCACGCCTGCCGTATCGAAGGAGTCCTTAGCGGTGAAGGGAACGCCATGCAAGGGTCCGAGCGTTTCGCCGGCCAGTGCCGCGGCCTCTGCGGCTTTCGCGGCTTTGAGCGCGTCGTGCGCGACGGTGACGACAGCGTTGATCTCCGGATTCATGATCTCGATGCGCTCGAGATGCGCTTTTACGACTTCGACGGGCGACAGCTCTTTGGTGCGAATCAGTTCGGCCAGCTTGGTTGCATCTTTGCGGATGATGTCGGAATTCATGACGTGCCTGCGATGGTGGTTGAAAGAAACAAACCGAGGCATCAATATACCTAACGTTTGTTAGGGTTGGATACTAGGCGCTATACTTTCACTCGTCAACAGCTTTCTATGGACCGGGAGCATGAACCAACCCAACACCCAATCCAGCGACAAAATCCTGATGGCCGCGACAAAAATGGCGCAGGCGCATGGATACGGGGGATTGAATGTCCGCAATCTTGCTGCAGATGTCGGCATCAAGGCAGCGAGTCTTTACCATCACTTTCCGAGCAAGGCGGACCTCGCCGCCGCGGTCGCACGGCGCTACTGGGAAGATGCGGCATCGACGTTGAACGAGCTCGGCAAGGAAACAGGCGATGCTGTCGAGAGCCTGCGACAGTACCCGGACGTGACGTTCCGCAAGTCGCTCGAAAACAGCAACCGCATGTGTCTGGCGAGCTTCATGAACGCCGAATACGACGGCTTGCCCGAGATCGTGAAAGCGGAAGTTCGGACATTCGCCGACGTCAATGTCGAATGGTTGAGGAAGACATTGATTGCAGCGAAAATCGTCGGCTCTAAAGAAGCCAAACGACGTGCGAGCGCGATCTTCGCTGCGGTGGTCGGCGCGCAACTGCTGGCACGCGGCCGATCGGACATCGAGATGTTCGATATGTTGATCGACGGCTATCGCGCGAGCGGGTTGCTGCCGAAATAAGGCTTTGGCTCAAACGCTCGCGCAGCCGTGACGATTCAACTGACGTATTGAGCGACGCCGTGTCCGTAGGACCAGTTTTCCTTCTTGACCTCGACGAGGTTGATGAAGACATTCTCCGGCTATACGCCCGGTGAGATCGCGAGGCCATCGCAAATGGCCTTGTAGAGCGCCTTCTTCTGCTCGACGGTGCGTCCTTCGTTCCAGGTTATCTGAATGATGACAAGGTTCTCGTCTCGTTCGATGCCGAGATAAGTCGGGTCGAACTGAAAATTGGCGATGTCGTGTTCGCTGACGATGACGAAGCGGTCGTTCAACGGCACGTTTGCACCGAGCATCGCTTCGTACACGGTCTGGCCAAGCTGTTGACGATAACTGGCGCTCTTTCCTTTCAGCACTTCAATTCGTACGAGGGGCATCATTTTCCTCCGCAAAGGGTCGATGAATTATCTGCATATGCAGGCACTATCGCAAAATATCAGCATATGCTAGTATTTCGTTCAAGTAGCCGAGCCACGAAACGAACATGACCAAACCGACCTTGAGCGAACACGGCCCTTGTAGTTGCACTGCGCTACGCAAGGCGAACCGTCGAATTACGCAGATCTACGACGCAGCGTTGGCGCCGACCGGATTGAAAATCACGCAGCGGGCGATTCTTGCGCAAGTAGGGCGCTCCGGGATGATCGGGATCGGCGCGCTGGCCGAAGCGCTCGTCATGGACGCGGGAGCGCTTGCGCATACGCTCAAGCCGCTCGACCGGGATGGCCTGGTATCGATCGATCCTGATCCGGACGACCGTCGCCATCGCATTGTCAGCCTGACGTCTTCGGGCCGGGCGAAGCTCGCGGAGAGCGATGCGCTTTGGATTCAGGCGCAGACGGCGTTCGAATCCGCAGTCGGAAAGGCTGAAGCGCGCGCGCTGCACAAAGCGCTCGCTCGGCTGAGCGATGGGAATTTTCTCGCGGCGTTCGAGGCCGGCTTCGCCACGGGCGCGAAAAAATGATTGACCGCTACTTCAGGAATATTTCGCTGAAATCCGTCGACGCGAGATGGTCCAGTAGCGTGAGAAGCCGCCGGGTTTCTTCCGTACCAAGTACGGCTTCGAAGCGTTTTTGCGTTGGGCGCCATCGTTGCTGTGCCTCGCGCAATTTAACGCGGCCTTCGGCGGTGAGTGTGACGAGCCGTCGCCGGCCGTCGTCGGGGTCCTTGTCCAGCAAAACCCAGCCGTCACGAACGAGGGGTTTGAGCGTGTGTCCCAAGGCTGAAAGATTCATCACGAGGTCAGCGGCGAGTTCGCTCTGGGTCGCGGCCTTGAGTTTTTCGATCGAACGCAAGAGGTTGTACTGGGCTGCATTAATGCCCGTCGGCGCGAGCGCCTGGTCGTATAGTTGGCCCACGCCACGCATGGCACGCCGCAACGCGCCATAGCTACAGGCGCTGGTTGAGATATGTCTGGTCGTCATGCTTCGCTCGTTTAGACTGCTTTTCATATTATGGCATATGCCACTAATTTTTAATCTGACCTCGACGACAACTTAAAGCAGTGTAGATAGTGGTATATGCCATTATTTTTGTCGTGGAACGGTGACCTTAACCGCGTACGAAGAATCCGATGAACAAGAACTTTCTGCTCCTGCTCTGTGTCTCCGTGCCGTCGTTCATGATCAATCTGGACGCGAACATCGTTGCTGTGTCGCTTAGTTCGAACGCCAAGTCGTTGCACGCTGATTTTTCGTCGATCGAATGTGTCATTTCTGCCTATACCCTGGCGTTTGCCAGCCTGCTCATGCCGGCAGGGGCGCTCGCCGATCGTTTTGGGCGAAAGCGCGTGCTGGTGCTTGGGCTGAGCATTTTTACGGTGGCGTCGTTTGCTTATGGTGCCGTGTCCTCTGTCCTGATGTTGAATATCTCGCGCGCGGTTCAGGGCGTCGGAGCGGCGCTATTGCTAAGCGCGGCATTGGCTGTGCTCTCTCATGCCTTTCACGGGAAAGAACGGGCCAAGGCGTTTGCGTTTTGGGGATCGGTGATCGGCATTGGCGTGATGCTCGGTCCGGTCATCGGCGGGTTGATTACGCAATTCTTTGGATGGCAATGGGCCTTCTATGTCAATTTGCCGATCGGCGTGGCGATCATCGCGCTTACCTTGTACGCCGTGAGCGAATCGAAAGACCCGGCGGCCAGTCGACTCGATCTGTTGGGCGTGCTGTCGTTCAGTGGCTTTCTCGGGCTGCTGACGTGGGCGTTGATCTCGGGCAATCGCGAAGGGTGGAATAGCCGCGCCGTGTTGTGGCGCGCGGCGATTGCCGGACTCTTATTGATTGGATTCCTGGCGGCCGAGCGGCGCGAGTCCCGGCCAATGGTCGAACTCGCCTACTTCAGGAAGCGCACGTTCCTGGGCGCGAACATCGCGGGCGTCGCCTATCCGGTGACGTTCCTGACCATGCTGACGTATCTGCCGTTCTTCTTTCAAAGCGCGCTTCGCCAATCGCCGCTTGTCGCTGGTTTGATGATGCTGCCGCTTGCGGCTCCGCTGTTTATCGTGCCTCGCATCGTGTCGACGTATCTGGATCATCGGCTGTCCGGGCGCGCTCTGCTGTCGGTTGGGCTGAGCCTCGTGTTCGTTGGCCTGTCGCTCACGTGTGTCGTCATCGGACGATTGAGCTATCCACCGGTTCTGGGCTCGATGTTTGTCGCATCGCTCGGAGCGGGCATCTTGAACGGGCAGGTGCCGAAAGTGAGCATGACGGTGATCCCTGTCGAACGAGCGGGGATGGCATCGGGCATTGCCGTGACGGTTCGCTTCAGTGGATTGGTCGTTGGCTTCGCTGCTTTGGGGGCGGTGTTGTTCGCGAGCATCGGCGGCGACGTGCTGCTCAATTTCCCATTGGCGTCGGCGCGGGAGCAGGCGCAAGTAACGCTTCTGATCACCAATGGCAACCTCTCAGGCGCGGCGCAAGTGCTTGCACGCGAACATGTCGACGTGGCGAGCCTTATCGCGATTCTTGCTCGCGGATATCAGATGGTCATGAGCGTGGCAGCAGCGATTGCGATGATTGCACTCGCCTTCACCTGGTGGTTGACCGATGCTGCGGAGACCGCGCCTCACATTGCCGGTGGTCAAGGCACGGTAGAAATATTGCTCGATTGAATTTTAAATGATTCGGAATCGAAAAGAATGAGAATGATCATGCGTTATCAGTTCCTTGGTCGAAACTGCGGCCTCAAAGTCTCTGAGCTTGCGTTAGGCGTTGCGCTTTTCGGTACCCAGTGGGGCTATGGATCCGAGCCCGCGGACGCGCGGTACGTCTTCGACCGCTTGAAGCTGGAGGAAACTTCTTCGATACGTCCGATAGCTATCAATTCGGGCAATCGGAATCGATATTAGGCGAGTTCGTTCAGTCCATGCGCGATGACGTGATCATCGCCAGTAAGTACAGCGGCGGTGCGGCGAAGGAAGCATCGTTGACCAAGACCGGAAACAGCCGCAAGAACATTATTTACTCGGTCGAGCAAAGCTTGAAGCGGCTGAAAACCGAGTACATCGATCTGTACTGGGTACATCACGCGGACAATGTCACGCCGTTCGAAGAAATCCTGCGTGGCCTCGACGATCTCGTGCGCGACGGCAAAATCCTTTACGCAGGCGTATCGAATTTTCCGGCCTGGCGCGTGTCGCGCAGCTGCGCTGCTTGCGGAAATGCGTGGCTGGACGCCTCTGGTCGGCGTGCAATTCGAGTACAGCCTCGTTGAGCGGAGCGCCGAGCGCGAACTATTGCCGATGGCGGAGAGCCTGGGGCTCGCGGCGTTGCTATGGTCGCCGCTTGCGGGCGGTCTGCTGACAGGGAAGTATCGTGTCGGAGAAAAAGGCCGTCTCGAAGGCATGGGCCGCGTGATTCGCACGGAAAAGACCGCGCATGATACGCAGATCGTCGATGCGGTGCTGCTGGCCACGAAGGAACTCGGCAGAACGCCTGCGGAGGTTGCGCTTGCATGGACCCGCGAACGTGCACGTCGCGCGTCGACTGCGGTGATTCCGATTATCGGGCCGCGCACGGTCGAGCAACTCGACAACAATTTATCGGCGCTGGACATTGCCTTTCCGGACGAACTTTATGATCGTCTGGATCAGGTCAGCTCGATCAATCTCGGTGTTCCGTTCGAAGTCAATCTGGAGACTTATCCTAAGTTGCTTGGAGGAGACCTGTCGCGCGTCGATGTTCCAATCACGAAGGCTATTTAACACGCGACAAAAGCTGCACTATATGTTCGCATAGGAATGCAGATCGATTTTCCAAACGCTCAAAACTTTAATCTATAGCTCGATACAATGTCCCACTCACCTGACATTCAACGCCGGAACCTCATGAAAGCTTCTGCTCTTCTGGGTGGTCTGGCGGTATTGCCGGTTTCCGCTTCGCCGCAGACTCGGCAAAGCAGCAATAAAATGAATCGCGCCACGCTGGAAGATGTTCCGTTGAGTTCAGGGGCCAAACTCACGATCGAGCGCCGCGACTCTATCGCGTTAATCGGAATAAACCGGCCTGACATTCAGAATCGGATCGATCCAGAAACGTACCTCGCGTTGGCCAGAGCCCTCTATACATTCGACAACGATAGCTCGCTACGTGCTGCCGTTGTCTTCGGCCATGGCGAAAACTTTTCTCAAGGGATCGATGTCACCGCGTTTGCACCCGTCATTGCATCCGGACAGCCTTTCCTTCCTGAATTGGAGCACGAGTCACACGATCCGCTGGAAAAGGCATCGCCCGACCGGCTGTCGAAGCCTTTGATCGCGGTAGTTCATGGCGATACGTGGAATATGGCGCATGAAATCTTTCTTGCCGCCGATATCCGAGTCGCCGCGAATAACACGAACTTCGGGCAGGACGAGAACACCCACGGCCGCTTTCCTGGTGGCGGTTCGACCGTGAGATTCGTGCGTGAGGCCGGATGGGGCAATGCCATGCGTTACATGCTCACGGGGGAACACTGGAACGCAGACGAGGCATATCGGATGGGGCTGGTACAACATGTCGCGAATTCGGCGAGCAATGCGTTGTCCGTCGGACTGGATATCGCGAAACGAATTTCGGCCTGCGCGCCGCTCGGTGTGCGTACGACACTCGAGTCTGCCCATTTGGCTATCGTGCCTTATGAGACGCCTGCGTTGTCGAAACTCGATGCGCAGTTCGGACAACTCTTTCACACGCGCGACTTTGCGGAGGGACGCAAGGCGGACGCCGAAGCACGCAAACCGGAGTTCAAGGGATACTAAAAGGCGTGACTCAGACGTTGCATGCAAGCCGCGCTTTGCACACAACGTCTGAATCGCGCTTGTGCTTTAATCCTTAACGCTCACACACCGAAACCCCGCATAAACATACTGGTAATGCCCTTGAAACCAGTTACGAAAACTCGGCCGTAACATGCACGCCGCCGTTCTCGGCGAGCCGCCCTTCATCACGAAGTGCTTGCCGTCGTAAAAGTTGGCGGAGTAGCCAAGATAAAACGGAAACGGCTCGAAGCCTTCCAGCGGCCCGAATGTCGTCGACGTCCATTCCCAGCCATTGCCGAATTGTCCTTCGACGCCGAACGCGCTGACATTTTCCGGATGTGCCTGCACCGGTGACGGATCCCATCGCCGGAAATCGAAGTTGCCTTCCGCGACGTGCGGCGCGCCGTGCGCCGCGCGTTGCCATTGCGCCTCGGTCGGCAGCGTCTTGCCTTGCCAGCGCGCGAACGCATTCGCTTCCGCATAACTCACATAGACGGGCCAGTCGAGCGGCAGGTCGATCTCGTCGAACATCGTCCGAAGCGTCCAGCCGCCCGATTCGCAACGCGACCAGAAAGCGGGATGCGCAACCGATTCATCCTGCTTCCATTGCCAATCGGCGTCGCTCCACAGCGCGCGATTGTCGTAACCGCCCGCATCGACGAAGCGCAGGTAATCGCCGTTCGTCACCATGAAGCGATCCATCTCGAACGCCGGCACGTCGACGCGCACCTCACCGAATTCGTTGTCCCAGCCGAACCGTCCGCTGTCGCACGTGAGTCCGAGCGTCGCTTCGCCGGCGGGCACGCGCACGGTTTCTTGCGTCGGCGGCTGCTTCGCCGTGCGCTCGATGCGTGCATCCGATGGCGCAATTTTTCTATCGACCGGCAATTGATGCAGCATGTACGCGAGCGTTTCCGCGTGCATCAGCCGATGCTCGATGGCGACTTCGAGCAGTTGCGCGGCGGATTCGTCGGGAGAAAGGGGATGAGCGGCGAGGTCGACCGGATCGAAACACGCGTCGATATCCGCCCGCACGTGATCGCGATACGCGCGCACTTCGTCGAGCGTCGGCCAGTCGGATGCCTGATCGGTCGGCAGGCCGCCATCGACAGGATCGATGCCGAACGCGAACAGCTCGTCGTAGGCGGCGTTGGGGCTGGGCAGGTCGAACAGGCGCTTGTCGAACAGATTGCGGTCGAACGCTTCCAGATGCCCGATGTAAAACACGATGCGGTGACGCTCTGGAATCGGCCTGTCGTACAGATGTTCGGGCTGAACGATGCCGAACAGGGCGTCGGTGACGCGGCGCGCCTCGTCGAGGCGCTCGAGCAGCGGGTGATGCAGGGAAGGTTCGCGATTCATGTCGCTGAGTCTCCGGGTGCAGGCCAACTAAGGAGACTAAAGCGTAGCGAACCGCATGCCAACCTAATTATCCGGCCCGTTTATTCGCGATGCCGCAATAATCGCGTGCGGCACCGCGCCGGAGAAGGCCGGCGTCAGATTTGCCGAAGCCCGTCGAAATCGCGGATGCGGATGGATTTGCCGTGTGCGTCGATCAGACCGAGCTTGGCAAAACGCGATAGCGTGCGGCTGACGGTTTCGAGCGTCATGCCGAGATAGCTGCCGATATCGTCGCGCGTCATGCGCAGCGTGAACTCGGCGGCGGCGTATCCGCGCCGCGCGAGCCGCGCCGACAGATCGAGCAGCAGGCGCGCGACGCGTTCGTCCGCGCGCAGCATGCCGAGCCGCACGACGTGATCGGATTCGCGGTTGATCGCCTGACTCATCATCCGGTGCATGCGCCGTTGCAGCGCGTCGGATTCGCGACAGACGCGTTCGAACAACGCGTACGGCACGACGCATACGGAACTGTCTTCCAGCGCGACCGCATCGCACGCATGGCGGCTTTCGCCGATGCCGTCGAGGCCGAGCGCGTCGCCCGCGAGCAGCAGGCCGGTGACCTGTTCGCGGCCGCCTTCGTGGACGATCACGGTCTTGATGGAACCGGAGCGCACGGCGTAGAGGGAGTCGAACGCGTCGCCGGTGCGGAACAGCGCGTCACCGCGACGCACGCGGCGCGTGACGGAAATCACGCGCTCCAGTTTGACGACATCGTTCGCGCAGAGGCCTTCGGGCACGCACAGATGACACATGGCGCAGCTCGTGCACTGCGCGGCGTTGCGCCGGACTCGGGAAAGGTCGGACATGACGCTCGTTCCTTGATAAATGACAAAACGATTGTCCCACGCCGTTTCTGGCCCGAACCCGCGAAAAAATGCCGCGCCCCTGTTTTGGCAATTTTTGACGTCAGGCCTTGTCGTCTTCGCCTTCCGCCGCCTCGCTGCCCGCCGCCGACGGAATCAGCAGCACCGGCAGCGTCGCCTGCCGCAAACATTGTTCGGCGATGCTGCCGAGAATCAGCCGTTGAAAGCCCTTGCGCCCGTGCATGCCCATCACCAGCAGATCGGCGCCGAACGCCTTGGACGCGGCGATCACGAGCGTCGCGACGTCGTCGGCGGCGGTGGCTTCGACGGTCACGACTTCGCCGGTGACGCCGCGCTTTTTCATCGCGTCGGCGGCTTCCTGCGCGAGCGACGCGCCTTGCTGCATCAGGCTCGAGTGCAGCGAGGACGGGTCGTAGCCGGGCACATCGAGATACATCGGCCCGCTCTCGACGACGTAGTACGGCTGCAACACGGCGCGATGCGTCGCGGCGAGTTCGATGGCGGCATCCAGCGCGCGCTGCGAGGTGCGGCTGCCGTCGATGGCGACGAGAATCTTCGTGAACATGGCGCTTGCTCCTGTTGTTTTTGATGGCCGGTTCAGGATACCGGAGCCCTGTCGCGTACGCGCCGCGCATTTTTGCGATGGGTCGATTCGTCGCAATCGAGCACGTACAATTCGTACTTTCCCGGTATCAGCGCCAGCTTAACAGCAGACGCGCCCATTCCTCAGCATTTTTCCAGCCCGCCCCGCATGTCGACCACGAGCCCGCCGCAGTCCCCGCCGCAATCCGCCTTGTCGTTCAGAACCGCGCTGTACGCGATGCTCGGCATCGGTCTCGTCAATATGCTGGTGGCGCTCGATCAGACCGTCGTGAGCACGGCGCTGCCGTCGATCGTGGCCGAATTGCACGGTTTCGAGTTCTACGCGTGGATCGCGAGCGCGTATCTGCTGGCGTCGGTCGTGACGGTCCCGGTATTCGGGCGGCTCGGCGATTACTTTGGCCGCAAGCCCTTCGTGATCGCGGCGGTCATCACCTTCACGGTGGCGTCGGTGCTGTGCGGACTCGCGCCGAACATGCTGTTTCTGGCGCTCGCGCGCGGCTTGCAGGGCGTCGGCGGCGGCATGATGGTCGGCACCGCGTTCGCGTGTATTCCCGATCTGTTTCCCGATGCGCGCACCCGCGCGCTGGCAGGTCGTGCTGGCGGCGGCTTACGGCATCGGCACGGCGGCGGGGCCGTCGCTCGGCGGCTGGATGAGCCAGCACTGGGGCTGGTGCTCGACTTTTCTCGTGAACCTGCCGGTGGGCGCGGCGGCGTTGTATTTCATCTGGTCGCATCTGCCGAATCTGCACCGGCCGCGCGAGGGCAGCGTGAAGATCGACTGGCTCGGCACCGCGCTCGTCGCGCTCGTGCTGGGCGGGTTTCAGGCGCTGATCGAGCCGCTGCCGAAAGACGGCTTGTCGACCGGCAATCTCGTGCTCGGCGCGGTCGTGATCGTCGCGGCGGCGGCGCTCTACATCTGCGAAAAGCGCGCGACGCATCCGATCATCCCGCTCGATATCTTCCGCGATCCGCAACTGAACACGCTGTTTACGCTGTCGTTTCTGGCCGGTTTCGTGATGTTCTCGCTGATTTTCTTCGTGCCGCTGATGCTGCAAGGCGGCTTCGGCCTGTCGCCGCAGGCGGCCGAACTGCTCGCGACGCCGATCGCCGCGTGCATCGCGCTGGGCAGCTTCATCAACACGCGCATCGTGATCCATCTGAAGAAGCCGACGATGATTCTCTCCATCGGCTTCACGCTGCTGCTGATTTCGTCGGCGGGGCTGTCGTTCGTGCGCGCCGCGACGCCGCATCCGTGGGTCGCGCTGTCGATGGCGGCAACCGACATCGGGCTCGGCTTCATCCTCAACAACATGAATATCTTCGGGCAGGAGATCGCGGGGCGCGAGCGTTTCGGCATCACCACGGCGCTGCTGCAATCGACGCGCATGGTCGGCGGGATGCTCGGCACGAGTATCGTCGGGACGATCGTCTCGCATCACTATGCGAGCGTCGTCGAGCGCACCTTCAGCGTGCTCGGCGCGGCGACGTAGACGCAATGGCTGCCGCGTTTCGTCGATCCGCGCATTCTCGTCGATGAATCCGTGCGCGATATGCTGCTCGGCGATCTCGGCCGCGCCGGACTCGATGCGTCCGCGCTGTTCGACGCCGCGCGCGACGCGCTGGTGCAGTCGATTCACATCGGCACGATGCTGACGACCGTCGCGGCGCTGGTGGCGGCGTTGCTGGTGCGGCGGATTTCGCACATCGTGTTCCGCAAGGCGGGGACGTCATCCGCGGCGCAATCGGAGACGCCGACCGCGCATTGATCGGCCGCGTCGGACGGAACGCTTCCACGTTTCGCGGGTCTTTCGCCTTAAGCGTGCCGCGCGACGATCCGGCATGCATCGTGCGTCGCCGAACTTCCACACTCATCGCCGCACGCCGCCGTCCGACGCGCGCGGGCGGCGTCATCGCACCTTGGCGGAAACGAAGTCGCCCGCGCGCCTGTCAACGCGCCGCGCCGAGCCGACCACGCCGATCATGTAGAGGAGCCGACATGAAGATCACCGGAGAAATGCTGATAGGCGCATCCGCCGTGCGGGGCGCGGACGCCGCGCTCCACGCGTTCGATCTCGTCAACAATGCAGATCTCGAACCCGCGTTCGGCGGCGGCGGCGCGAAGGAAGTCGCGCGCGCCTGCGAACTTGCCGATGCCGCGTTCGATCCGTATCGCGCCGCGCCGCTCGAAACGCGCGCGCAGTTTCTCGAAGCGATCGCGGACAACATCATCGCGCTGGGCGATACGCTGATCGATCGCGCCTGCGCCGAATCCGCGCTGCCGAAGGCGCGCATCGAAGGCGAACGGGCGCGCACGGTCGGCCAGTTGCGGCTGTTCGCGTCGCTGGTGCGCGAGGGGCGCTGGATCGCTGCGACGCTCGATTCCGCCCAGCCCGAGCGCAAGCCCTTGCCGCGCTCGGATCTGCGTTTGCAAAAGATTCCCGTCGGACCGGTCGCGGTGTTCGGCGCGAGCAATTTCCCGCTGGCGTTTTCGGTGGCGGGCGGCGATACGGCGTCCGCGTTCGCGGCGGGCTGTCCGGTCGTCGTGAAGTCGCATCCGGCGCATCTCGGCACGTCCGAACTCGTCGGGCGCGCGATCCAGAAAGCCGTCGCCGACAGCGGCTTGCCCGAAGGCGTGTTCTCGCTCGTCGTCGGCGATGGCAACGCGATCGGCGAGGCGCTCGTCGCGCATCCGGCGATCATGGCGGTGGGCTTCACGGGCTCGCGGTGCGGCGGGCTCGCGCTCGTCGATATCGCCGCGAAGCGCGCCGTGCCGATTCCCGTGTTCGCCGAGATGAGCAGCGTCAATCCGGTCTTCGCGCTGCCGGGCGCGCTGACGTCGAAGGGCGACACGCTCGCGTCGGCCTATATCGATTCGGTGACGCTGGGCGTCGGCCAGTTCTGCACCAATCCGGGACTCGTGTTCGCGCTGGAAGATTCCGACCTTGACGATTTCATCGATCACGCCGTCGCCGCGCTGGAGAAGAAGCAGACGCAGACGATGCTCACGGCGGACATCGCTAAGGCGTATGCGAGCGGCATCGAACAGCGCGATGCGTCGGGCGCGCAGCGCGTGGCGTCGGGCAACGCGGGCAAGGTATCGAGCGGCGCGCGGCCGGCGTTGTATCGCGTGAGCGCGGAGCAGTTTCTCGCGACGCCGTCGCTTGCCGACGAGATTTTCGGACCGACGTCGGTGATTGTCGTATGCCGCGACGAAGACGAGATGATCGCCGCCGCGCGCCATCTCGAAGGCCAGCTGACCGCGACGCTGCTGATGGAAGCCGACGACGTCGATCTCGCGCGCCGCCTGATGCCGGTGCTCGAGCGCCGCGCCGGGCGCATTCTGGCCAATGGCTTTCCGACGGGCGTCGAGGTGTCGTACGCGATGGTCCACGGCGGGCCGTATCCGGCGACATCCGACAGCCGCTCGACATCGGTCGGCGCGATGGCGATCGAGCGGTTTCTGCGGCCGGTGTGCTATCAGGACATTCCGGCGACGCTGTTGCCGGAGGCGCTGGCGGATGACAATCCGCTGAGTTTGTGGCGGTTGAGGGATGGGGAGTTGGGGCCGAATTGAATCTGCCAATTATCTGCCACGCGAATAAACGCCATTTATTCGCGTGGCAGATAATTTCATTCCTAGTCGTTGACGAGATATCTGCAAGGTGAATAATATAATATGCGTTTATTCGTCTTGCAGATATTTTCTATGGAACGTGTCATCGTCATTCCGGCTAAGATGGGGAGCGTCCTTGCAGCAGGACGCAGACGCGCAGGGCTGACGCAGTCCGAGGCGGCGGCGAGACTCGGCGTCAGTCAAAGCCGCGTTTCGACTCTCGAACGAAATACGGGTGCGTTGACACTCGATCAACTCCTGACCATGCTCGCCGCGTATGGTCTCGAACTGACCATTCGCGATCGCCCCGAACTGCACGAACTGCGTCAGGACGAGGCCCAGTGGTGACGACAGGACGGAAGGCGCACTCTCGCGCGCTGTCGATCTGGGCGAACGGACAACGGATAGCTGTCTGGCGTCTCCCCACGCGTGGGCAGGCAGAACTGATTTACGATCCCGATTGGATTGCCTCCGCCGAAGCGCGCCCGCTATCGTTATCGTTGCCCATTCCGCCGGACAACTCGCCTATCAGAGGCGAGCAGGTCATCAACTATTTCGACAATCTTCTGCCAGACAGCGAGCCGATTCGCCGTCGCATCGCCCAGCGCTTTCATACCGGCGGCGCCGACGCGTTCGAGCTGCTGCAAGCCATCGGACGGGATTGCATCGGGGCCGTGCAACTGCTCGGCGAGGACGAAGCGCCGGCAGATGTGCGCGCGATCGAAGGCTCGCTCCTCGATGAAGCCGGTGTCGAACATCTGCTGGATCAGGCTGCGAGCGGAGATCCGTTCGGTCTTGATACCGAAGACGACTTTTGCATCTCTCTTGCAGGCGCGCAGGAAAAGACCGCGCTGCTGTTTCATGACGGACGATGGTTCAAACCGCACGGCTCGACGCCTACGACACATATCCTTAAATTGCCGCTTGGACTTGTCGGCAATCGTCGCGCCGATCTGACGACTTCTGTCGAAAACGAATGGCTTTGCATGACGATCTTGAAGGCCTTCGGCGTGCCCGTGGCCAATACGTGGATCGAAACCTTCGGCGCGCGGCGCATGTTGGTGGTCGAACGTTTCGACCGGCGTTTGCAAGCGGAGGGCAACTGGATCGTTCGGCTTCCTCAGGAGGATTTCTGTCAGGTTGCGGGGTTGCCGTCGCACAAGAAGTATAAGGCAGATGGCGGTCCGGGCGTGCTCGATATCGCCATCACACTGCGCTTCTCGGTGGACCCTCGCCGCGATATCGAAACGCTGATCGCATCGCAGATACTTTTTTGGCTGCTCGCCGCGCCAGATGGACACGCGAAAAACTTCAGTCTTCGTCTGCTCGCGGGCGCGCGATATCACCTCACGCCGCTTTATGACGTGATGTCCATCTGGCCGGTGGAAGGCGATGGCGCGAGCCAATGGTCCTGGTATAAAGCGAAGCTTGCGATGGCCATTCCCGGCACCAGCAGGCACTATGCGTTCCGCGACGTCAAACGCCGGCACTTCAACGCGATGGCGCCGAAATGCGATTATGGCGCGAGCGCCGAGCCGATTATCGAACGAATCATCGAACGCACGCCGGCCGTAATCGATGCCGTGACCGAACTGCTGCCGGACGATTTTCCGGAACGCGTCGCGCAACGCATCTTCGACGGCATGCGCCGATCCGCCGCGCTGCTCGAATCAATGCCAGCCGACTGAATGCCTCTGCAAAAAAGAACGAATCAATCTGGAGACTCCATGCCCCCCACCGATCGCCGCTACCCCGACCCCGCCATCCGCATCCTCGACCCGCGTTTCAACGCGCTGCGCCTGCCGTCCGCATCGGTCGAATGTCTATATCAGGGCGCGCGCTGGTCGGAAGGTCCGGTCTGGTTCGGCGATCAGCGAGCGCTGCTGTGGAGCGATATCCCAAACAATCGCATCTTGCGATGGGACGAGGAGAGCGGCGAGGTCGGCGTGTTTCGCAAGCCGTCGAACTTCGCGAACGGCAATACGCGCGACCGGCAAGGGCGGCTCGTCACCTGCGAGCATCTGACGCGTTGCGTGACGCGCACCGAGTACGACGGCGCGATTACCGTGATTGCGGATAAGTTCGACGGCAAGCCGCTCAATTCGCCGAACGATATCGTCGTGAAGTCGGACGGCTCGATCTGGTTTACGGACCCGCCGTTCGGCATCAACGGGTTTTATGAAGGCGAGCAGGCCGAGCCGCAACTCAAGCCGAGCGTCTATCGCGTCGACGGGCAGAGCGGCGAGATGACCGTGATGATCGACGACTTCATCGGCCCGAACGGTCTCGCGTTCTCACCCGACGAGTCGATCCTTTACGTGGTCGAATCGCGTTCGACGCCGCGCACGATCTGGGCGTTCGATGTCATCGACGGCGGCCGCAAGCTGGACGAACGACGCCTCGTGATCGACGCGGGCCCCGGCACGCCGGATGGCTTTCGCGTCGATATCCACGGCAATCTATGGTGCGGCTGGGGCATGGGCGATGCCGAACTCGACGGCATGCGCGTGTTCACCGCCGAGGGCGAAGCGATCGGCCATATCGACCTGCCGGAGCGATGCGCGAACGTGTGTTTCGGCGGACGGCATCGGAATCGCCTGTTTATGGCGGCGAGTCATGGGCTTTATTCGTTGTACGTTAATACTCAGGGCATAGCCGGCAGCTGAACCCGCTCCATAATCCGCTCAGGATGCGCCGGCGGCGCAAACCCATTCCGCGCATACAGCCCATGCGCATCGGACGTAACCAGCATGACGCGGCGCAGGCCCTGAAGATCGGGATGCGCCATCACGCAGTCCATCATCCATTTGCCGAGACCTTGCCCGCGATATTCCGGCAACACGAATACATCGGCGAGATAGGCGAAGGTCGCGGTGTCGGTGATCATGCGCGCGTAGCCGATTTGCGCTTCGCCGTGGAACAGGCCGAACGCGAGCAAATGACGCGCCGCGCGCTCGACCTTCTCACACGAAATGCCCGGCGACCAGTACGCCACTTCGCTCAGGTAACGATGCACGATATCGAACTGGAATCGCCCGATATCCGTCGTGAGCGCGTATTCGTCGCGGGTCCATTGCATCGCGTTGCTCCATTCATGATGAAGCGAAGAGCATACGCGATAGAGGCTCAATGCACCTTGTACACGCGTCCCGTTTCCGCGCCTTCCACGCTGCGGCTGTATGCAAGCGCGACGCGCGCGACGCTCGCCGCTTCGAAGCCGCGAAAGTACGGGCCGAACGATGCGCGCGCTTCCTCGAGCATGGTCGCGCTGACCACGTTGATGCGCAGGCCGCGCGGCAGTTCGATCGCCGCGCCGCGCACGAAGCCTTCGATTGCTCCGTTCACCGAAGCAGCGCTCGCGCCCTGCAGAATCGCCGCTTCGCCGATGATGCCGCTCGTCAGCGTCAACGATCCGCCGTCGTTGAGGTACTCGCGCGCGGTCAGCACGAGATTGACCTGACCCATGAGCTTGTCGTCGAGGCCGACGCGGAACTGTTCCGGCGTCATTTCGACGAGCGGGCCGAAGTGCACATGGCCTGCCGTGGCGACGATCGCATCGACGCGTCCGATTGTTTCGAACAGACGTTTGATGCTGGCGAGATCGCGCAGATCGGCACGATGCGCGCCGCGCGTCGCACCGATTTCGATAACTTCATGGCGTGATTTCAGTTCGGCGCAGACGGCCTGACCGACGGTGCCGGTCGCACCGATGACGGCGATTTTCATGATGTTTGCTCGCTTGCGTTGCGGTGGAGGAGAACTCGAAGTGTAGCAACGCAAGGCATCAGGCGCGTTCGGGCATCGGCGAAAGCAGATAAATCGATGCCGCGAGTTTGAAGACGATCGACACGCCGCAGATCATCGCGGCAGCAGGGAAAACGTGCCATTGCAGCGCGATGGTCGGCGCGACGAACAACACGCTGCATAGTCCGAGCGCGATCGTCACCCAGCGCGCCCATTGCAAACGCGACGCCACGCACAGATACAACAACGCGAGCAGTACGCGCGATGCAACCGATGCCGCGAGCGGATGGCTTTCCAGATTGCCGGGAAACCCGACCACGAGCGCAAGCCCGAATTCCGCCCAGGACAAGGCGTAAGCCGCACCGAGGCACAACAGCGCGGTAGTGAATCGATCTTCCGCCGATGCGTCCGGTCGTGCGTCGTCGCGACTCGCGTCGAGAAGAATGGGTTCGTCGTCGGTCGGATTGTCGTAAGCGTGGAGCGTAGTCATCGCTTCCCCTTAGGTCTTGTCGGTCGCTGTCTGTGCGCGTCGATGCTTTGTCGGATGCATTGAGCATTCGCCGTGCCTGACCTGAGGTATGCGCGTTGCTCGCTTGGTTATCCATCAACCAGGAGCGACGATGAACAAGACAAACGAGCAGCATCCGCATTCCGAGCGCGACGACGAGAACATCGATCGCGCAGTCGAAGACACCTTTCCGGCAAGCGATCCGCCATCGACGGGCGGCGTGACGCGCATCGATCCCGACGATGAGCGCAAGAAGGACCAGAAACACTAAGCGTTGATTTTGCCGCCGAGATACGCGGCAACCGGCGCGGTCAGCGCGATGTCGCGTAGTTCTTCCGGCGAAACCAGACGCGTATCGACGATCTCGCGATTGTCGATACGCAACGTCGGCAAGGCATCGAGGTGCAATTCGAAAAAGTGCACCTGATCGCGCCGTCCGTCCCAGTGACCGTGCACGCTCCCGACCGCACGCAGCAGATACGCCGGCAGTCCGATTTCCTCGTCCATTTCCCGCTGCGCCGCGAGTTCGGGCGCTTCGCCCGGCTGAAGACTTCCGCCGGGAAAACTCCATTCCTTCCGATAAGACGACTTCACCAGCAACAGCGCGCGCCCGACATAAATCGCGACAAGCGCGCCTTGGTGATTCGGCCGCCGAATGCTCCACCACGCGCGCGCGAGCGGAAAGCCGAATCGAAGCGTGCAACGCCAGATCGCGTCGATCAGCGGCGTGATCGGTATGCGCTCACGAGTCTGCATGCGCTGGCTCCCGGGTTTTTTGAAGCGAACGCGGACGCTCGGTCAGCTTCGTCATCGCATTTTCATCAGCCGACGCAGCCGTCCTGAACCGCCGACGATACTCCGCCGGCGTCATCTGCCGCGCCGCCTTGAACTGCCGATTGAAATTGGCGACGCTCGCGAAACCCGAACGCGTCGCGATCACCGAAACCGGCAGCGACGTATCGCCGAGCATCCGGCACGCATGCCCGATGCGCACCCGCGCGATATATCGTCCCACGCTTTCGCCGATGTGCTGCGCGAAATAACGCGTCAGCGTGCGTTCCGAAAGACTCGCCGCCGCGCACAGATCGGCGATTTTGAGCGGCTCGGCGAAGCGCGCATCGATCATCGAAAGGACGCGGTTGATGCGCTCGGGCTCGTGGCCCGACGGTCCCGCATCGGTGCGATTGAACGCGCTCGGCGACGCGAGCGGATGGCCGGGCGCATCGGCGAGCGTGCAGAGGATATCGAGCGCGGCGTTCAGGCGTTCGCGCGGCGCGCTGGACAGCAGCGAATCGAGCCGCGCGCGCATCCGCTCACCGGCAGGCGGCTCGAAGGCGAGACCGCACGCGGCACGGCGCAACAGCTTGCGCAGCGGTTCATATTCGCGGCAGCAATCGGCCATGCGCCGCGCCCAGTCGCCATCGAACCAGATGACGATGGCGACTTGCGGCAGCGACGGCTCGATCGACCGGTTCGACGACCACGTATGCGGCAAATCCGGGGGGCACGAGCACAAGATCTTCGGCCTGGTAATCGTCGACCGAATCGCCGATGTAGCGCTTGCCGTGACTGTTCATCGTCAGCGTCAGTTCGTATTCCGGATGGTGATGCCACTCGAACGGAATGCGCGGCAGCCGCTGATGGTAAACCCGCACCGAACAATCCTCGCCGAATTCAACATGCTCGTAGGCTGGTTTCATGGCCGAATGTGCAAATAAACTGCCTGTATCGTATCACCGGCGCGTGCGAGCGCGTCATATGCTTTGGCGCACAGACACTAGAATGGAGACAATCATGGCGCTGGTTATCGACGACTTGCCTGCTGCGATCCGGCAGGCAAAAAAGGAATTGCGCGCGGCGCTGCCGAATTATCGCGAGGTCTTTGCGGAAGTCGAAGCGGCGATCGGCGCGCAGGCGAAGGCCATCGCCGCGCAGCGCGATCGGGGAGAGAACGTCATTCCCGAGATTCAGTTTTCTGATATTGCCGAGGGGCGCGTGAGCGCCGAACAGATCGCGCTCGTCAAATCGCGCGGCGCTTGCGTGATTCGCAATGTTTTTCCGCGTGCGCAGGTGGAAAGCTGGGACGAGGAGATCGCGCATTACGTCGAACGCAATCGGCTCGACAAACGTCTGGAAAACCGCGCCGAGGATAAATACTTCGGTCAGCTCGCATCGAGCAAGCCGCAGATTTACGGCGTGTACTGGTCGAAGCCGCAAGTGCTGGCGCGTCAGTCGACGCCACTCACGACGGCGCGCGTGTTTCTCAACAAGCTATGGCGCGCCGAGAGCGAGGGACGCGTGCATTTCGATCCCGAGCGCGTGCCCGTGTATGCCGATCGTTTGCGTCGGCGGCCGCCCGGTTCGGCATCGCTCGGTTTGTCGGCGCATTGCGATGGCGGCTCCGTCGAACGCTGGATCGAAAGCAATTTCCGCAAGGTGTATCGCCATGTGTTCGCGGGCAACTGGCACGATTACGATGCCTTCGACGCCGCGTATCGCACCGATGTCGAAGAGATCGCGTCGCCTGCCGTGTGCTCGATGTTCCGCACGTTTCAGGGCTGGACCGCGCTAACGCCGCAAGGCCCCGGCGACGGCACGCTGCAACTCGTGCCCATCGCGAATTCGATGGTGTACATCCTGTTGCGCGCGCTTCAGGACGATATCGCCGATGACGATCTGTGCGGCGCAATGCCCGGCCGCGCGTTGTCGATTCGCCCGGAATATCACGCGCCGTTGTTCGAGGCGCTCTCGTCGATACCGAAGATGCAGGCCGGCGACACGGTGTTCTGGCACAGCGACGTGATTCACGCGGTCGAGGACGAGCACAAGGGCGCGGGTTTCAGCAACGTCATGTACATCGCGTCGGCGCCCGCGTGCGCGAAGAACGATTCGTATCTGAAGCGACAATTGCCGAGCTTTCTGCGAGGCGCGAGCCCGCCTGATTTTCCGGCGGACAATTTCGAAACCGATTTCGAAGGCCGCGCGACCCTCGACGATCTCACGCCGATGGGCCGCGCACAACTCGGTCTCGATCTATAGCCGTACATGGACGCCCCCAGTTTGCCAAGCTTTCAGTCCGTGACAGCAAGAAGAGGAAGGTTGCACCCGTACATTCGGACTTTTCATGCGAGACACTTTTACTCGCTGTCCCTGATGGGATTTGCTGGTTGGCGCCTCGATCGCTTACACGCACTCTGGGTGCCTCGGCTCGCGCGGGCTAAGCCAACCACGGTCTTACCTGCTTTGCCATCACTTCGTGATCGCCTTAGCAATCGGTGGTGTGATCCAAGATTGACGAATAAATTTGGAATGCTTGATCTGGCTACGCGGCTGCCGGGTCACGCATGTAGCCAGATCGGAACTGTCGGTTGTGGACGAGAAGAGCCCAAACGATTCGAGCTGTCTTATTCGCCTGCGCTACAGCTGCGACATTTGCGTTTCGACGCGTAGTCAACCTGACCAGCCAACTATCAGGGTCGTTCCTTTGCGTCGCCCTGTAAATGACAGATCGCGCTCCATGAATGAGTAAGGTTCGAAGGTACGCATCGCCTCGCTTACTCATGCCAAGCAGCTTTGCCTTGCCGCCGGTGGAATGCTGTCGTGGTACAAGTCCCAACCACGCCGCAAGTTGCCTCCCGTTGTCGAAGTTCTTTGCATCACCAACCGTCGCTGCCAGCGCGCTTGCTGTGATCGGGCCGATCCCTGGCACTTGTTCAAGTCGACGACTGATCTTGTCGTCTCGATGCCAGGCCTTGATCTGAATCTCAATCTCGCTCACCTGCCGGTCGAGCAAGCTCAGGTGCTCCAGCAGTCGTTGGATAAGCTGCCGGAATGCGCCTGGCAAGTCATTCGTCGCGTCTTCGATCAGATCCGGCACTCGTAGGGCGATGTAGGCAATGCCTCGCGGTACAACGAGGCCGTATTCGCCTAGCAGGCCTCGGATTTGGTTGGCTTGAGCGGTGCGAGCCTTTATAAAACCCTGGCGCACGCGGTGCAATGAAAGCACGGTCTGTTGTTCGATGTTCTTGATCGGCACGAACCGCATTGTCGGCCGCGTCACAGCTTCGCAGATCGCTTGAGCGTCGGCCGCGTCGTTCTTGTTACTTTTCACATAAGGTTTCACAAACTGCGGTGCCATCAACCGGACGGTATGGCCGAGCGCCTGCAACTTGCGAGCCCAGTGGTGTGCGCTACCGCAGGCTTCCATCCCGATCAGGCAAGCCGGCAGGTTGGCGAAGAACGCCATCACTTGCTCGCGCCGCAACTGCTTAGTCGGCCCTTCAGAATTAGTCGAAGTCAAGGGTGGCAAGGGGCCGCCGGAAGATCGTGTTTCCCAGAACTCCCAGAAGCAATATTGATCTGAATGGTTTCCTGGGAGTTTGGAACTTCGCCGATGAG
>NZ_LFJJ01000085.1 GCF_001189365.1 Candidatus Burkholderia verschuerenii
TTCCGTTCGCTGGGCCTGCCGTCGGTCGGTCCAGCGCCGATCAACTGATCCGAACCGCCGTGTACGGACCCGTACGCACGGTGGTGTGGGAGGGGTCGGGCCGCGAGGCCTGCCCCTATCCCGATCGTCTGCTGCGCTTAGTCAATGTGTTTCGTCAATGTGTCTCGTCGATGTGGGAATGTGTGACTGCCCGGACGCCGCATCCGTCCGATTCCCTTACCATTGCGCTTCGGAAGGCCGACGGCGCGTCACGAGGCGCGAAGTCGAGGCGGCCTCCGCCGACTCAACTACACAACGACAATCATGAGTGACAAACCGCTGCGCGCCGACTCGCGCCGCCCGACGCGGCCATGCCGAAGGGGAAGGCCAGTTCGGCCTGCTCGGCGAGCGCCGCTTCGCGCCGTTCTTCTGGACGCAATTCCTCGGCGCGATGAACGACAACGTATTCAAGGTCGGCTTCACGTCGCTGGTGACGTTTCAGGCCGCGCGCTTTTCCGGCGTCGATCCGGGCACGGCCGCGTTTCTGATTTCCGCGATCTTTATCGTGCCGTTCGTATTGCTGTCGGCGACATCCGGACAAATCGCCGACAAGTACGACAAGGCCGTGCTCGCGCGCCTGGTCAAGACGTTCGAGATCGTCGTGATGCTGATCGGCGGCGCGGGATTTCTGCTGCACAGCGCGCCCTTGCTGTACGCGTGCACCTTTCTGATGGGCGTGCATTCCACCGTGTTCGGCCCCGTGAAATACGCGTATTTGCCGCAGCATCTCGATTCGAGCGAACTCGTCGGCGGCAACGGCCTGGTCGAGATGGGCACGTTCGTGGCGATTCTGATCGGCACGATCATCGGTGGCGCGGCGGCGGGATCGTCCGATTTCGGCGCGATGATGCTGGCGGGCGCCTGTCTCGTGTTCGCGCTGATCGGGCGCGTGGCGTCGAGCTTTATTCCGAAGTCGGAAGCGTCGCAGCCGGATTTGCGCATCAACTGGAATCCGATTTCGGAGACCTGGCGCAATCTCAAGCTCGCGAAGGCCGATCGCACCGTGTTTCTGAGCCTGCTCGGGATTTCGTGGCTGTGGTTCGTCGGCGCGACCTTTCTCACTTCGTTCTTCAATTTCGCGAAGGACGTGCTGTCCGCCAATCCCGATGTCGTGACGATTCTGCTCGCGACGTTTTCCATCGGCATCGGCACGGGCTCGTTGTTGTGCGAGCGGCTGTCGAAAAAGCGCGTCGAGATCGGGCTGGTGCCGCTTGGGTCCATCGGCATCAGCGTGTTCGCGATCGATCTGTTTTTCGCGAGTCATCGCATCGCGCCGGCGGGACATCTGCTCGGCGTCAGCGAATTTCTGCTGGCCTTGCCGCACTGGCGCATCCTCGCCGATCTGTTCCTGCTCGCGATGTTCGGCGGCTTCTACAGCGTGCCGCTTTACGCGCTGATTCAGGCGCGCAGCCAGCCGACGCATCGCGCGCGGATCATCGCGGCGAACAATATCCTCAACTCGTTTTTCATGATCGTGTCGTCGCTGCTGGCGCTCGCGCTCACGTCGATGGGCGTCGGCATTCCCGGCCTGTTCCTGACGACGGCGCTGCTCAACGTGGTCGTGGCGATCTACATCTATTCGCTGGTGCCGGAGTTTCTGCTGCGCTTCATGGCGTGGATTCTGGTGTACACGTTTTATCGCATCCGTCTTGTCGATGCCGAGCGCATTCCGGCGCACGGCGCGGCGGTGCTGGTGTGCAATCACGTCAGTTTCGTCGATGCCGTCGTGATCATGGCGGAAAGCCCGCGCCCGATTCGCTTCGTGATGGATCACCGCATTTTCCGCACGCCGGTCATCGGCTGGATGTTCCGCCATGTGAAGGCGATT
Organism: Candidatus Burkholderia verschuerenii; assembly: GCF_001189365.1. Lineage (GTDB taxonomy): Bacteria > Pseudomonadota > Gammaproteobacteria > Burkholderiales > Burkholderiaceae > Caballeronia > Caballeronia verschuerenii. The sequence goes on from NZ_LFJJ01000085.1 coordinate 1,868, forward strand.
CCGATCGCGCCCGCGCACGAAAACGCCGATCTCCTGGAAAGCGCCTACCTGAAGTGCGCGCAGGCGCTGGACGAGGGCGATCTCGTCTGCATTTTTCCCGAAGGCAAACTGACGCGCACGGGCGATATCAACCCGTTCAAACACGGCATTTCGGAGATTTTGCGGCGACATCCCGCGCCGGTCGTGCCGATGGCGCTGCGCGGTCTATGGGGCAGCGTGTTTTCGCGCGACGAAGATGCGCAGTGGCCGCGTCCGATCCATCGCGGCGCGATGACGCGTCTGACGCTGGTGGTCGGCGAGCCGATCGCGCCGGAAGACGCGACGCCGCAGCATCTGCAGGACGTCGTCACGGCACTGCGCGGCGCGCGGCGCTGAATCTCGGGGAAGGCCGCTGGCATAATAGCGGTTTCCCCGACACATTTTTTCAGGTCGACGCTCATGTCCGGCAATACCCTTGGCACGCTGTTTACCGTCACGAATTTCGGCGAGTCGCATGGTCCGGCCATCGGCTGCGTCATCGACGGCTGTCCGCCGGGCATGGCGCTCACTGAAGCCGATATCCAGATCGAACTCGATCGCCGCCGTCCGGGCACCTCGCGTCACGTCACGCAGCGTCAGGAGGCGGATCAGGTCGAGATTCTCTCCGGCGTGTTCGAAGGCGTGACGACCGGCACGCCCATCGCGCTCCTGATCCGCAATACCGATCAGCGCAGCAAGGACTACGGCAATATCGCGCAGAGTTTTCGTCCCGGTCACGCCGATTACACCTACTGGCAGAAATACGGCGTGCGCGATTATCGCGGCGGCGGGCGTTCGTCGGCGCGTCTGACGGCGCCGACCGTCGCGGCGGGCGCGGTCGCAAAGAAATGGCTGCGCGAAAAGTTCGGTCTGGAGACGCGTGGCTGCATGAGCGCGCTCGGCGAGATTCCGATTCCCTTCGTCGACTGGAAGCACGTGCCGGACAATCCGTTCTTCTCGCCGAACGCGGAGATCGTGCCGCAACTCGAAGAGTATATGGACGGCCTGCGCCGTGACGGCGATTCGGTCGGCGCGCGCATCGAAGTGGTCGCGACGGGAGTGCCGGTCGGTCTGGGCGAGCCGCTTTACGATCGACTGGACGCCGATATCGCCCACGCGATGATTGGCCTCAACGCGGTGAAGGCGGTCGAAATCGGCGCGGGCTTCGCAAGCGTCGGGCAGCGCGGCTCGCAACACGGCGACGAGATGTCGCCCGAGGGCTTCGCCACCAACAACGCGGGCGGGATTCTCGGCGGCATTTCGAGCGGGCAGGACATCACCGTGTCGATCGCGATCAAGCCGACGTCGAGTATCCGCACGCCGCGTCAGTCGATCGACCGCGACGGCGCGCCCGCGACCGTCGAAACCTTCGGGCGTCATGATCCGTGCGTGGGCATCCGCGCGACGCCGATCGCGGAAGCGCTGCTTGCGCTGGTGCTGATGGATCACGCGTTGCGGCATCGCGCGCAATGCGGTGATGTCATCGTCGGCACGCCGAAGATCGCGGCGCAATCGCCGACGAAGTAAGGCCGTCGAGAGACAAAAAAAGGGCGCTGGTGTCGAAACCAGCGCCCTTTGTCATTGCAGCGTCGAACGCGTTACATGTTCGGATAGTTCGGGCCGCCGCCGCCTTCCGGCGTGACCCAGACGATGTTCTGCGTCGGGTCCTTGATGTCGCAGGTCTTGCAGTGGACGCAGTTCTGCGCGTTGATCTGCAAGCGCTCGTTGCCGTCGTCGCCCTTGACGAACTCGTACACGGCAGCGGGGCAGTAACGGCCTTCCGGTCCGGCATAGGTGCGGAAATTCACGTTCACCGGCACGCTCGGATCTTTCAGCGTCAGATGCGCGGGCTGGTTTTCCTCGTGATTCGTGTTCGAGATGAACACCGACGAGAGGCGGTCGAACGTGAGCTTGCCATCGGGCTTCGGATAGACGATCGGTTTGCTCTGCGACGCCGGCTTTAGCATTTCATGATCCCAATGCTGATGATGCAGCGTCCACGGCACATTGCCGTTCATCAGCTTTTGCTCCAGCCCGACCATGAAGGTGCCGAGGTAGAGGCCCTTGCTCATCCACTGCTTGAAATTGCGCGCGCGGTAGAGTTCGGTCTTGAGCCACGAATTCTCGAAGGATTCCGGGTACGCGGTGAGTTCGTCGTTCTGACGGCCCGCCTGCACGGCATCGAAGGTGGCTTCGGCGGCCATCTTGCCGGACTTGATCGCCGCGTGACTGCCCTTGATCCGCGATGCATTCAGGAAGCCCGCGTCATCGCCCGCGAGCGCGCCGCCGGGGAAGCTGAGCTTCGGCAGCGACATCAGGCCGCCCGCCGTGATGGCGCGCGCACCGTAGGAAATGCGCTTGCCGCCTTCGAGGAACGGGCGGATGGACGGATGCGTCTTGTAGCGCTGGAATTCCTCGAACGGCGACAGATACGGATTCGAATACCCCAGACCGACCACGAAGCCGACCACCACCTGATTGTTGTCCATGTGGTAGAGGAACGAGCCGCCGTAAGTGTCGGGCTCGAGCGGCCAGCCGGCGGTGTGGATGACGAGGCCGGGCTTGTGCTTGACCGGATCGATTTCCCACAATTCCTTGATGCCGATGCCGTACACCTGCGGATCGGACTTCTGGTTCAGCTTGAATTTATCCATGAGCTGACGGCCGAGATGCCCGCGCGCGCCTTCGCAGAACAGCGTGTACTTCGCGTGCAGTTCCATGCCGAGCTGGAAGTTTTCGGTCGGCTGGCCGTCCTTGCCGACGCCCATATTGCCCGTGACGACGCCTTTCACCGAGCCGTCTTCGCCGTAGAGAATTTCGGCGGCCGGAAAGCCCGGGAAAATTTCGACGCCCAGCGTTTCGGCCTGCTGGCCGAGCCAGCGCGTGACATTCGCGAGGCTGATGACGTAATTGCCGTGGTTCTTGAAGTTGTCCGGCAGCAGCCAGTTCGGGACCTGCGTTGCGCCCGACTGCGACAGGAACAGGAAACGGTCTTCGGTCACTTCGACATCCAGCGGCGCGCCTTTTTCCTTCCAGTCGGGAATCAGTTCCGACAGGCCGCGCGGGTCCATGACCGCGCCCGACAGGATGTGCGCACCGATTTCGGAGCCTTTTTCCAGCACGCAGACGCCGATTTCGACGCCTTTTTCTTCCGCCAGCTGCTTCAGCCGGATGGCCGCGGACAAGCCGGCGGGGCCGCCGCCGACGATCACGACGTCGTATTCCATCGATTCGCGGGGACCGTATTGCTCGATGAGGCTCGCCGGGGTCATCAATGCTCCTATCTACCGTTTAGAATGGCTTGCTTGGGGATCGCGTATTGTCAGGGAACGAAAGGCAAGCCGCAACCGACCCCACCCATCGAGGCACGATCGTACTATTCTATGCTGCGTCGCGATATTCGTTTGACGCTCTAAAAAGTGCCGCCGCGACGTCCCCACGCGTCCGGCTAGGCTTGAGCCAACCATAGAACAAGGAAGCACAATGGGCCGTTCGATCAACCTGGAAGGCAAGGTTGCGCTGATTACCGGCGCATCCAGTGGACTTGGCAAGCGTTTCGCGCAGGTGCTGTCGCAGGCCGGCGCCAAGGTGGTGCTGGCAAGCCGCCGCACCGAGCGTCTGAAGGAGCTGCGCGCCGAAATCGAGGCATCGGGCGGCGCGGCGCATGTCGTGTCGCCCGACGTGACCGACTACCAGAGCGTGAAATCGGCGGTGGCGCACGCGGAGACGGAAGCCGGCACCATCGATATCCTCGTCAACAACTCGGGCGTGTCGACCACGCAGAAGCTGACCGAAGTCACGCCCGCCGATTTCGAATACGTGTTCGGCACGAACGTGCGCGGCGCGTTCTTCGTCGCGCAGGAAGTCGCCAAGCGCATGATGATGCGCAACCAGAGCGCGAGCAAGCCGCCGCACCGGATCATCAATATCGCCTCGGTGGCGGGGCTGCGCGTGTTTCCGCAGATCGGCCTCTACGCGATGAGCAAGGCCTCGGTCGTGCAGATGACCAAGGCGATGGCGCTCGAATGGGGCCGTCATGGCATCAACGTGAACGCGATCTGCCCGGGTTACATCGACACCGAACTCAATCATCATCACTGGAAGACGGAGCAGGGGCAGAAGCTCGTGTCGATGCTGCCGCGCCGGCGCGTTGGCAAGCCGGGCGATCTCGACGGCCTGCTGCTGCTGCTCGCGGCGGACGAATCGCAGTTCATGAACGGCGCGGTCATCTCCGCCGACGATGGTTTCTCGCTCTGAGCTTTTCAATCATTCAATGACTCACGACGCAGCGTTTCATCCCGTATTCGATCTGACCATGCCGATCCGCTGGGGCGACATGGACGCGTTCGGGCACGTCAACAACACCGTGTACTTCCGCTACATGGAGCAGGTGCGGATCTCGTGGTTCGAGCAGATCGGCATCGCGGGCGGCAATGGCGAAGGCCAGGGCCCGGTGATCGTCAATGCATCGATGGAGTTTCTCCGGCAACTGCACTATCCGGGCGATATCGTCGGCCGAATGGCGGTCGGGCAGCCAGGACGCAGCAGCTTCGAGACGCGCTTCGAGCTCTATCGCGCGGACGATCCCGGCACGCTCTACGCGCGCGGCGCGGCCAAGGTCGTGTGGATCGACTACGCGGCGGGCAAGTCGGCGGCGCTGCCCGATCTGCTTGCTGGTCTTGCCCATGACGAGTTGCGCGGCGATTTCCCGCTCGCGCGGCGTCAGTTCGATGGCCACGCGCCGCGTCGCGCTCAGGTCCTCGAAGGTCCAGACGCCCGCCGCGTGCGGCACGTCGCGATCCAGCGCGCGGCCGGTCACGTGGCACCAGAACAGTTCGCCGTTGCTGCGTTTCATGATGCGGTCGTCGCTGTAGGTGCCTTGCGTGCTGATATGCGCGGCAATGCGCTCGCCGATGCGCGCGAATTCGTCCGGCGACGGATAGAGCACCTGAAACGACTTGCCGATCAGCGCCTCGCGATCGAAGCCGAAGATCGCGCACAGCTGCTCGTTGCAATCCTCGATGATGCGATCGCGCGACAGCACCAGCCCGACGGGCGCGAGATGAAACGCGGTTTGATAATCCAATGCACGCATGTGAAAGAGGGCGGCCGGTGTCCATGCGATAGCTGGAAGCCTGACAGGGAACCTAAGCGCGCGGGCAAAGACTTATGTATTTTTGCGTATTGTGCCGGATCAGCCGCGCATCGTAATCTTTTCGCCACATCAGCGGGGTCGTCGTCAGCATACGAATAACCCGGACGGCCGATGCAACCGGTTTTCTCTCGTCGGTTTCACGTATCAATCATGGAAGGGACACACAGATGAACAAGGTCTATCCCAGCGCGAAAGCGGCGCTCGAGGACATCGTCAAGGACGGTCAGACGTTCGCGGTCGGTGGCTTCGGGCTGTGCGGCATTCCGGAAGCGCTCATCGCCGCATTGCGCGATTCGGGCGTGAAGGGCATTACCTGCATCAGCAATAACGCGGGCGTCGACGGCTTCGGTCTCGGCCTGCTGCTGGAAACGCGTCAGGTGAAGAAGATGATCTCGTCGTATGTCGGCGAGAACAAGGAATTCGAGCGGCAATATCTGGCCGGCGAACTCGAACTCGAATTCACGCCGCAAGGCACGCTCGCGGAAAAGCTGCGCGCGGGCGGCGCCGGCATTCCGGCGTTCTTCACGAACACGGGCTTCGGCACGGTGATCGCGGAAGGCAAGGAAACGCGCCAGTTCGGCGAGAACCACTACGTGCTGGAAGAATCGCTGACGGCGGACGTGGGTCTCGTCAAGGCATGGAAGGCCGACAAGTCGGGCAACCTGATCTTCCGCCGCACGGCGCGCAACTTCAACCCGATGTGCGCGATGGCCGGCAAGATCACCGTGGCGGAAGTCGAGGAAATCGTCGAAGTCGGCGAACTCGATCCCGATCATATCCATACGCCCGGCATCTTCGTGCAGCGTCTGGTCCTGAATGCGCACCCGGAAAAGCGCATCGAACAACGTATCGTCCGCGCGAAAGGAGCGTAATCATGGCTTGGAATCGTGACCAGATGGCCGCGCGCGCGGCGAAGGAATTGCAGGACGGCTTCTACGTGAACCTCGGCATCGGCTTGCCGACGCTCGTCGCCAATCACGTGCCAGAAGGCATGGAAGTGTGGCTGCAGTCGGAGAACGGGCTGCTGGGCATCGGCCCGTCGCCGTACGACGACGAAGTGGACGCCGATCTCATCAACGCAGGCAAGCAGACGGTGACGACGCTGCCGGGTTCGTCGATCTTTTCGTCGGCGGATTCGTTCGCGATGATCCGCGGCGGCCACATCAATCTGGCGATCCTCGGCGCCATGCAGATCAGCAAGACGGGCGACCTCGCCAACTGGATGATCCCCGGCAAGATGATCAAGGGCATGGGCGGCGCGATGGACCTGGTCGCCGGCGTGAAGAAGGTCGTCGTGCTGATGGAACACGTCGCCAAGGGCGATCAGCACAAGATTCTCGACGCGTGCTCGCTGCCGCTGACCGGCGTGGGCGTGGTGGATCGCATCATCACCGATCTGGGCGTGATCGACGTCACCGAAAACGGCCTGAAGCTGGTCGAACTGGCGGACGGCGTGAGCGTCGAGGAAATCCAGCAGAAGACCGGCGCGCCGCTCGATGTCACGAGCGTGAAGTAAAGCGCTGGCGTGCCGGATCGAACGGGCGAGGCTCCTTGGGGCTTCGCCCGTTTTGCTTTGTGGGGGTCGTCCGTTCGGCCAACCGTCGTTCGTGCGGTCGTCGGGCGTTCTACAATCGAGCCAGTTCCCGCTAACCAGGAAAAGAGACATGACCGCATCCATCGTCGTCGAAGCATCGCATGCCGACCTGAGCGAGCCGCGTCAGCGCTTCGTGCAGTGCGCGAGTCCGGCCGGGCTGCATCGCATGGCCTACACGGAGTGGGGCGATCCGGCGAATCCGCGCGTGCTGTTGTGCGTGCACGGCCTGACGCGCTCGGGCCGCGATTTCGACAAGCTCGCCCGCGCGTTCGCCAGCGAGTATCGCGTCGTGTGTCCCGATGTGGTCGGGCGCGGCCTGTCCGACTGGCTTGCCGATTCGCGCTATTACGGCATCCCGCAGTACGTCGCCGATATGGTCACGCTGATCGCGCGTCTGAACGTCGAGACGGTCGACTGGTTCGGCACATCGATGGGCGGACTGATCGGCATGTCGCTCGGCGGGCTGCCGAACACGCCGATCCGCAAGATGCTGCTCAACGATGTCGGGCCGCATATCGAACCGGTGGCGCTGGCGCGCATCGGCGAGTATCTGGGCAAGCAGGCGCGCTTCGCGTCGCTCGACGAAGGCGTGCGGCATGCTGCGGCGCTGGCGGCGGCGTTCGGGCCGTTGACGGACGAGGAATGGACGAGCATCAACGCGCCGCTGCTGGTCGAGCGCGACGGCGCATGGACTTTCCGCTACGACCCGGGTATCGCGACGCCCTTCAAGTCCGCGACCCACGAGCAGAACGCCGCGGGCGAGGCGTTTCTATGGCATTCGCTCGCGTCGATCAGGACGCCGGTGCTGGTCGTGTGCGGCGAGACGTCCGATCTGCTGTCGCGCGAAACGGTCGCGCAAATGATCGAGAAAGGGCAGGCGGTGACGAGCGCCGAAGCGGCCGGCGCGGGGCACGCGCCCGCGTTCGTGTCGGCGGAGCAGATCGCGCTCGCGCGGGGCTTCTTTCTCGGAAAAGACGCAGGCGCGGCATAATATCGGGTTGAGCGCCCGGGGGTTCGTCCCGATATTGCAACCAACACGAGGTCAGGAACACATATGGCAGTCATCCGTCATCACGTCGGTCCGCGTCTTTCCGAAATCGCGATTCACAACGGCACGATCTATCTCGCGGGCCAGATCGCCGAAGACACCGATCAAGGACATCACCGGCCAGACGCGCGAAGTGCTCGGTCATATCGATCGTCTGCTGGGCGAAGCGAACAGCGACAAGTTGCATCTGCTGTCGGTGCAGATCTACGTGTCCGACATGGTGCATTTCGCCGGCATGAACGCCGTGTGGGACGCATGGGTTGCCGAAGGCAACACGTCGCCGCGCGCGACGGTCGAGTCGAAGCTCGCGAATCCCGCGTGCCTCGTCGAGATCGTGGTGGTCGCCGAGCGCCATATCCGAACGTAGTGGTATGACGAGCATGACCGAGTCCGACGTCCTCAACGAAACGTACCCCGAGCCGTCCATCGAAGACGCGCTCGCATTCGTGCGCGAGCACGCGAAGGACGCGCGCGTGTCCACGGGCGAACTGCTCGCGGATCACGCGGCGGGCACCGCGCGCATCATGCAGACGCTCAATGTCGATGCACACGCGGTCGCCGCCGGCGCGCTGTTCGTGCTCGCGCCGCATCTCGACGATCCCGACAAGGTGATCGCCGAGCGTTTCGGGCCGGAAGTGCAGAAGCTCGTCGGCGACGTGCGCAAGCTGTTGCGGCTCGGCTCGGTCAGTTCGCGCGCGACGCTCGCCGACGTCTCCGACAACACGCGCGATGCGCAGGCCGCGCGGCGCGCCCAGGTCGAGGCGCTGCGCAAGATGGTGCTGGCGTTCGCGCAGGACATTCGCGTCGTGCTGATACGGCTCGCGTCGCGGTTGCAGACGCTGCGCTATCACGCGGCGACCAAGACCGATCCCGCGCCGGAAGTGTCGCGCGAAACCTTCGAGATTTACGCGCCGCTCGCCAACCGGCTCGGCATCTGGCAACTGAAGTGGGAACTCGAGGATCTGTCGTTCCGCTTCGAGGATCCGGTCACGTACAAGCGCATCGCCAAGCTGCTCGACGAGAAGCGCGTGGAGGGCGAATCGTATGTGCTCGAGGCCATCGCGCGGCTGGAAAAGGAACTCGAGACCGCGCATATCAAGGCCGAAGTCAGCGGCCGGCCGAAGCACATCTACAGCATCGTGAAGAAGATGCGCGGCAAGCATCTCGATTTCTCCGAAGTGAACGATGTGCGGGCGTTTCGCGTGATCGTCGGCGACATCAAGGATTGCTACACGGTGCTGGGCATCGTGCATAACCTGTGGCAGCCGGTGCCGCGCGAGTTCGACGATTACATCTCGCGGCCCAAGCCGAACGGCTACAAGTCGCTGCATACGGTGGTCGTCGGTGACGACGGACGCGCGTTTGAAGTGCAGATCCGTACGCACGAGATGCATCAGTTCGCCGAGTACGGCGTGGCCGCGCACTGGCGCTACAAGGAAGCCGGCGTGCGCGGTTACGCGGGCGCGGTGACGTCGAGCGACAAGTACGACGAGAAGATCGCCTGGCTGCGTCAGTTGCTCGCGTGGAAAGACGACGTCGAAGGCGAAGGCGAGCAGCCGGGCTGGCAGCATTTGCGCGACGCCACGCTCGAGGACGATCATATCTACGTGCTGACGCCGCAGGCGCGCGTGATCGCGCTGCCGCAGGGTTCGACGGCGGTCGATTTCGCGTACTACCTGCACAGCGAGCTCGGTCATCGCTGCCGGGGGGCGCGCGTCGACGGCTCGATGGTGCCGCTCAATACGTCGCTGCAGAACGGGCAGACCATCGAGATCATCGCGGTGAAGGAAGGCGGGCCATCGCGCGACTGGCTCAATCCGAACCTCGGCTATCTGCTGAGCCCGCGCGCGCGGCAGAAGGTGCGCGCGTATTTCAATACGTCGGATGCGGCGGAAAGCATCGCGGCGGGGCGCGCCGTCGTCGAAAAGACCTTGCAGCGCGAGGGCAAGACCTCGGTCAATCTGGAAACGCTCGCGACCAAGCTCGGCTTCAAGGCGCCGGAGGACTTGTACGCGTCGGTCGCGAAGGAAGAGTTCAGCCTGCGCAATATCGAGCAGGCGCTGAGCGATGCGCCGCCGCCCGAGCCCGAAGCGGAAGTCCCCGAGCAGTTCGAAAAGCGCAGCAGCGGGCAGAGCGTCGCGCACGGGGCGTCGACGGGCGTGCTGGTCGTGGGCGTCGATGCGCTGCTCACGCAACTCGCCCGATGCTGCCGTCCCGCGCCGCCCGATCCGATCGCCGGATTCGTGACGCGCGGCAAGGGCATGTCGATTCATCGCTGCGATTGCGTCACTTTCAAGCGCATGGCGCAGCGCTCGCCGGAGCGCGTGCTGCACACGACCTGGTCCGCCGACGTAATGGGCGGGCGCGGGTCGTCGGTGTATCCGGTGGATTTGCAGGTGGAGTCGGCGGATCGGCAGGGCTTGCTTCGCGATATCACCGAAGTCTTCGCGCGCGAGAAGATCAACGTGATCGGCGTGAAGACGCAAAGCCGCCGCAATGTCGCGTATATGCAGTTCACTGTGGAAGTGTCGAGTTCCGCGCAAATCCAGCGGGCCTGCACGCTGCTGGGCGAAGTGCAGGGCGTGGTGCGCGCCGTGCGGCGCGCGTGACGCTTTCTGCCGTTGCCCGAAAGAATCGACGAATAATTTTGAATATTGCGCAGACAAACGCTTGCCAGAATTCGAAATACTCCATATAATCTCATTCCTTTCAGGCTCGTAGCTCAACTGGTTAGAGCACCACCTTGACATGGTGGGGGTCGTTGGTTCGAGTCCAATCGAGCCTACCAACGAAAAGCGAAATTTCAGTCTCGGCTGGAATTTCAAACCGCAAAATGCGCTTGGCGCAAAGGCGAAAATAATGGCACCGCGAACGTTGACCGAAACAGTTTCGGAGCGACGCTAGTCGAGGACCTTATCCGCCTTCTGCCAAAATGTTTCGCGGTATGTAAAAGTGAATGCGGCCCCTCGGTAGTGGGGCCGCATTTTTTTTGTCCCTCGATTTTCGTACGTCGAGTCATGCGATTGTCGCGGGACATGGTTTAGTCGAATTCGCCCGGCGTGAGCCGGCGTCCTGGAGAACGAAATGGTTTCGGTACGTTTGCCTGATGGGTCGGTCCGTCAATACGACCACCCGGTGACCGTCGCGGAAGTCGCGGCATCGATCGGCGCGGGCCTCGCGAAGGCGGCGCTCGCCGGCAAGCTCAACGGCGAACTCGTCGACACCTCGTATCTGATCGACGCGGATTCGTCGCTCGCCATCGTCACGGACAAAGACCCCGAAGGCGTCGATGTCGTGCGCCACTCGACCGCGCACTTGCTGGCCTACGCGGTGAAGGACCTGTTCCCCGAGGCGCAGGTGACCATCGGGCCGGTCATCGACAACGGCTTCTATTACGACTTCTCGTATAGCCGTCCCTTTACGCCCGAAGATCTCGAAAAGATCGAAAAGCGCATGCAGGAACTGGCGAAGAAGGACGAAGCGGTGTCGCGTCGCGTCGTTTCGCGCGACGAGGCGGTCGAGTATTTCAAGAGCATCGGCGAGGCGTACAAGGCCGAGATCATCCAGTCGATTCCGGAAAGCGACGAGATTCGTCTCTACGGTCATGGCAACTTTATCGACCTGTGCCGCGGCCCGCACGTGCCGTCCACCGGCAAGCTGAAAGTCTTCAAGCTGATGAAGGTCGCGGGCGCGTACTGGCGCGGCGACTCGAAAAACGAACAGCTTCAGCGCATCTACGGCACTGCCTGGACCAAGAAGGAAGATCAGGATCAGTACCTGCACATGCTGGAAGAAGCCGAGAAGCGTGATCACCGCAAGCTCGGCAAGCAGCTCGACCTGTTCCACTTGCAGGACGAAGCGCCGGGCATGGTGTTCTGGCATCCGAAGGGCTGGTCGCTGTGGCAGCAGGTCGAGCAGTACATGCGCCGTCGCGTGAACGAGGCCGGCTATCTCGAAATCAAGACCCCGCAGGTCATGGACCGCTCGCTGTGGGAAGCGTCGGGTCACTGGCAGAACTATCGTGAAAACATGTTCACGACTGAATCGGAGAAGCGCGACTACGCGATCAAGCCGATGAACTGCCCCGGCCACGTGCAGGTGTTCAATCACGGCCTGCGTTCGTACCGCGATCTGCCGCTGCGTTACGCGGAGTTCGGTGCGTGCCATCGCAACGAGCCGTCGGGCGCGCTGCATGGGCTGATGCGCGTGCGCGGTTTCGTGCAGGACGATGCGCACATCTTCTGTACCGAAGACCAGTTCATCGCGGAATCGATCGCGTTCAATACGCTGGCGATGAGCGTGTACAAGGATTTCGGGTTCGATCACATCGACATCAAGCTGTCGCTGCGTCCGGAACAGCGTGCGGGCACCGATGAAACCTGGGATCGCGCGGAGCAGGGTTTGCGTGAAGCGCTGACCGCCTGTGGCCTAAAGTGGGAAGAACTCGCGGGCGAAGGCGCGTTCTACGGTCCGAAGATCGAGTACCACATCAAGGACGCGCTCGGCCGCTCGTGGCAATGCGGTACGCTGCAGCTCGACATGGTGCTGCCGGAGCGTCTCGGCGCGGAATATGTCGCGGAAGACAACAGCCGCCGCCGTTCGGTCATGCTTCACCGCGCGATCGTCGGTTCGATGGAGCGTTTCCTCGGCATTCTGATCGAGCACCATGCCGGTGCAATGCCGCCGTGGCTGGCCCCAATTCAGGCTGTTGTGCTGAATATTGCCGAAAGTCAGGCGGATTATGCGGCGAATCTTGCCCAATCGTTGCAAAAACAAGGGCTTAGAGTGGAGTCCGATTTGCGCAACGAGAAGATTAGCTATAAAATACGCGAGCACACGCTGCAAAAGGTCCCCTATTTGCTGGTCGTAGGCGACAAGGAGCGTGAAGCGAATACCGTAGCCGTGCGTGCTCGTGGCGGTGTCGATCTCGGCGTCATGCCGGTCGACGCATTCCTCGAACGTCTGCAGCAGGAAGTGCGGGCGTTCAAGTAAGTCACTCGCAGCGCGGCTTGTTTTTTCATTTTTAGAGGAAACGTAACATCGCTACTGATAAGTCGTCACATCGCATCAACGGTGAAATTACCGCGCCTGAGGTGCGCTTGGTCGGAGTGGACAACGAGCCGCTCGGAATCGTGAAACTGGCCGAGGCTTTCCGTCAATCGGAACAGCTCGATGTGGATCTCGTCGAAATCGCGCCGCAGGCATCGCCGCCTGTTTGCCGTTTGATGGATTACGGCAAGTTCAAGTACTCGGAAGCGAAGAAGCAGCACGAGGCGAAGCTCAAGCAGAAGATCGTGCAGGTGAAGGAAGTCAAATTCCGCCCTGGCACGGATGACGGTGACTACAACGTCAAACTGCGTAACCTCACGCGCTTCCTCGAAGACGGCGACAAGACGAAAATCACGTTGCGTTTCCGCGGTCGCGAAATGGCGCACCAGGAAATCGGCATGCGCATGCTGGAGCGTCTGAAAACCGATCTGGACGAATTCGGTCAGGTCGAGCAGATGCCGAAGATGGAAGGGCGCCAGATGATCATGGTGCTCGCGCCGAAGAAGAAGGGTAAGTAATTCAGCAGGTTCAGCGGTAAGACAATGGATCGCGCGCCGTCGCAAGGCGGCTGGCGCGGCATTGTCGAAAGTTTCAGGGCGGCGTCATTTCGGTGACGCCACTCATGAAAAGCGGCGGCTCTTCACCGAGCCGCACGCGAATAAGTGGAGCGTGGGTTTCGAAGGGCGGAAAGCGGTTCTGGCCAGTACGGAAGGATCAACCGCACACCCATGACCATCTAATAAACTGGAGTTGTTTCATGCCGAAGATGAAGACCAAGAAGAGCGCTGCGAAGCGCTTCGTGGTGCGTCCGGGCGGTACCGTCAAGCGCGGTCAAGCGTTCAAGCGCCACATTCTTACCAAGAAAACCACCAAGAACAAACGCCATCTTCGTGGCGCCACGGCCGTTCATGATTCCGATCTGAACTCCGTCCGCGCAATGCTGCCGTTCGCTTAACCTCAACTCAAACTCATAGGAGCGCAACATGCCTCGAGTAAAACGTGGGGTTACCGCACGGGCCCGTCACAAGAAGATCATTCGTCTGGCCAAGGGTTACCGCGGCCGTCGTAATAACGTCTATCGCATCGCCAAGCAGGCGGTCATGCGCGCAGGCCAATACGCCTACCGCGATCGCCGCAACAAGAAGCGTGTGTTTCGCGCACTGTGGATCACGCGTATCAACGCGGCGGTGCGTCAGCACGACATGACCTATAGCGTGTTCATCAACGGCCTGAAGAAGGCTTCGATCGAACTCGACCGTAAGGTTCTGGCTGACATGGCTGTGTTCGACAAGGCTGCTTTTGCTGCGATCGTGAATCAGGTGAAAGCCGCCGTTGCAGCCTAATTGCGAAATTAGTACTGCGTGGTTCGCCTGAGCGTCACCGAGTCGTTGACGGCGGCGCGAAGGCAGAGAACGGGGCTCTCACCGAGCCCCGTTTTTGTTGGTCGGACGGTTTTCCGCATCGCATGCACGTCGCACCAGCGTGAAAGCGTGGATGAGCAAAACCGAACCTCAATTTGAACTTCGACGTTAAAAGATGGGATCAATGGATCTGGACAAGATTGTCGCGGACGCGAAAAGCGCCTTTGAAAACGCCACCGATGCCAACACGCTCGAAAACGAGAAAGCCCGCTTTCTCGGCAAGTCCGGCGCGCTGACCGAGTTGCTGAAGGGCCTGGGCAAACTCGATCCGGAAACGAAGAAGACCGAAGGCGCGCGCATCAATCAGGCGAAGCAGCAGGTGGAAGCCGCGCTGAACGCGCGTCGTCAGGCGCTCGCCGACGAACTGCTGAATCAGCGTCTCGCGTCCGAAGCCATCGATGTCACGCTGCCGGGACGCGGCGCGGGCAAGGGCACGCTGCATCCGGTGATGCAGACGTGGGAACGCGTCGAGCAGATTTTCGGCACGATCGGCTTCGATGTGGCCGATGGTCCCGAGATCGAAACCGACTGGTTCAATTTCAGCGCGCTCAACAGTCCTGAAAATCATCCTGCGCGTTCGATGCAGGACACCTTCTACGTCGACGGCAAGGATGCCGACGGCCGTCCGCTTCTGCTGCGCACGCACACCAGCCCGATGCAAGTGCGCTACGCGCGCATGAACAAGCCGCCGATCAAGGTGATCGTGCCGGGCCGCACGTATCGCGTGGACAGCGACGCGACGCATTCGCCGATGTTCAATCAGGTCGAAGGCCTGTGGATCGAAGAGAACATCAGCTTCGCCGATCTGAAAGGCGTCTATACCGATTTTCTCAAGAAGTTTTTCGAGCGCGACGACATTCTCGTGCGCTTCCGTCCGTCGTATTTCCCGTTCACGGAGCCGTCGGCCGAGATCGACATGATGTTCGAACACGGCAAGAACGCGGGCAAATGGCTGGAGGTTTCCGGCTCGGGTCAGGTGCATCCGACCGTCATCCGCAATATGGGCCTCGACCCGGAGCGCTATATCGGCTTCGCGTTCGGCAGCGGCCTCGAGCGTCTGACGATGCTGCGCTACGGCGTGCAGGACTTGCGTCTGTTCTTCGAAGGCGATCTGCGTTTCCTGCGTCAGTTCGCCTGACGCGCCAACGCCCAAGCCCGCGGTGTCCGGTGCGTACAAGAGCATCGGACAAGAGACTCCAAACATTTCGAACGTAGACACACATGCAATTCCCTGAATCCTGGCTGCGCAGTTTCGTCGATCCCAAGCTCACCACGGACGAACTCGCGCACGCATTGACGATGGCCGGTCTCGAAGTCGAAGACCTGCGTCCGGTCGCGCCGCCCACCAGCAAGATCGTCGTCGGGCAGGTGCTCGAAGTCGCCAAGCATCCGAACGCCGACAAGCTCAACGTCTGTCAGGTCGATGCCGGCACGGGCGAGCAATTGAATATCGTGTGCGGCGCGCCGAATGTCGCGCCGGGCATCAAGGTGCCGGTCGCGCTGATCGGCGCGGAATTGCCGCCGGTCGAAGCGGGCGGCGAGCCGTTCGCGATCAAGCCGACCAAGCTGCGCGGCATCGATAGCCAGGGCATGCTGTGCTCGGCGCGCGAACTGAAGTTGTCCGAAGATCACAGCGGCCTGCTGATTCTTTCCGCCGATGCGAAAGTCGGTCAGGACATCCGCGAAGCGCTCAACCTCGACGACACCGTGTTCGAGATCAAGCTCACGCCGAACAAGGCCGACTGTCTGTCGGTGTTCGGTGTTGCACGCGAGACGGCGGCGATCACTGGCGCACAGTTGAAGCAGCCCGAGACGCTCGCCGTCGACGTGAAGCTCGACGAAAAGCTGCCGGTCAAGATTCTCGCGCCGGATCTGTGCGGCCGCTTCTCCGGTCGCGTGATTCGCGGCGTGAACGCGCACGCGAAGACGCCGCAATGGATGGTCGCGCGCCTCGAACGCGCGGGCCAGCGCAGCATTTCCGCGCTCGTCGATATCTCGAATTACGTGATGCTCGAACTCGGCCGCCCGTCGCACGTGTTCGATCTCGACAAGATCCACGGCGCGATGGAAGTGCGCTGGGGCAAGAAGGGCGAATCGCTCAAGCTGCTGAACGGCAACACCATCGAAATGGATGAAACCGTCGGCGTGATCGCGGACGATCACCATCTCGAAAGTCTTGCGGGCATCATGGGGGGCGACAGCACGGCCGTCACGCTCGACACGACCAATATCTATCTCGAAGCCGCGTTCTGGTGGCCGGATTCGATCCGTGGCCGCGCGCGCAAGTACAACTTTTCGACCGATGCCGCGCATCGCTTCGAGCGCGGCGTCGATTACTCGACGACCGTCGAGCATATCGAGCGCATCTCGCGCCTGATTCTCGATATCTGCGGCGGCCAGGCCGGTCCGGTCGACGACCAGATCGTCAATGTACCGGATCGCAGCCCTGTGTCGATGCGCGTCGCACGCGCGCAGCGCATCATCGGCATCGCGATCGGCGCGGATGAGATCGCGGAGATTTTCACGCGGCTGAATCTCGCCTTCGAGCGCGACGGCGATACCTTCAAGGTCACGCCGCCGCCGTATCGCTTCGATATCGAGATCGAGGAAGATCTGATCGAGGAAGTCGCGCGTATCTACGGCTTCGAGAAGATTCCGGCGCGTCCGCCGGTGGCGCGCAGCGAGATGCGCATCACGAACGAAACGAAGCGTTCGGTTCACGCGCTGCGCCACGCGGTCGCCGCGCGCGATTACTCGGAGACGGTCAACTTCAGTTTCGTCGATGCCGAATGGGAGAAGGACTTCGCCGGCAACGACGTGCCCGTGAAGCTGCTGAACCCGATCGCGAGCCAGCTGTCGGTCATGCGCACGACGCTGTTCGGCAGCCTGATCGAAGTGCTGCGCCACAATCTGAATCGCCGCGCGGATCGCGTGCGCGTGTTCGAAGCGGGGCACGTGTTCCTGCCCGATGCATCGATCAAGGCGGACGAACTCACGGTCGAAGGCTTCGCGCAGCCGAAGATGATCGGCGGCCTGGCTTACGGTCCGGCGCTCGACGAGCAATGGGGCGCGGCATCGCGCCATGTCGACTTCTTCGACGTGAAGGGCGATGTCGAAGCCCTGTTCGCGCCGGTCGCGCCGCGCTTCGTGAAGGCGGAGCATCCGGCGCTGCATCCGGGACGCTCGGCGCGTGTCGAAATCGACGGCCGGGCGGTGGGCTGGATCGGCGAATTGCATCCGCGCTGGTTGCAGAAGTACGACCTGCCGCACGCGCCGATTCTCTTCGAAATCGACGCCGAAGCGCTCATGGCGCGCGCGTTGCCGATGCCGTCCGAGGTCTCGAAATTCCCGCCCGTGCGACGCGATATCGCGATTGTCGTGGATCAAAACGTACCCGTTCAGACGCTCCTGGACGAGCTCGAAAGTGCCCGTTCGGAACCTGCCTGCAAGCACGTCACGAGGGTTGCGTTGTTCGATGAATTTCGTCCAAAATCAAACACTTCCGGTGGTTTGGGAGCGCATGAGAAAAGTCTTGCCTTCCGGGTGACGTTGCAAGATACTAGCGGCACGCTTCAGGACGAAACGGTCGACGCAGCAATCAAAACGCTGGTGGATCGCCTGGCTCGAGTACACGGCGCGCAGTTGCGGGGATAGCCTGCAAGTGACCCTCAGTCCCAACCGCAAGTCGCATTCGTAATACGCGCCGTTTTACCGATATGAACCAAATGAACTCGAGTGATTTCGAAGCCCTTCTTTCGGCGCAACGTAGCGCCATGACCCGAGATACCGCGACTTCGAACGGTGGCGCGTCCGGCGACACGCCGACGCTCACCAAGGCCGAGCTGGCGGAGATGCTGTTCGACCATGTCGGTCTGAACAAGCGCGAAGCCAAGGACATGGTCGAAGCCTTCTTCGAAGTGATCCGCGATGCGCTCGAAAGCGGCGACAGCGTGAAGCTGTCCGGCTTCGGCAACTTCCAGTTGCGCGACAAGCCGCAGCGCCCGGGTCGCAATCCGAAGACTGGCGAAGCCATTCCTATCGCGGCGCGTCGCGTCGTCACGTTTCATGCAAGTCAGAAGCTGAAGGCGCTGGTCGAAATGGGAGCGGAGTCGGGTCTCACCCGCTGACCCGGCCTTTGGCCGCCCGCCGCGCCCGGCCTCGGGCGCATGCGCTGTAAGACCGCCGTGCTTCAATCGACATCAATAACCACGATGGTTGATCGACGATGGAAAAAGTCGTCTTGCCTCCGATCCCGGCCAAACGTTATTTCACGATTGGCGAAGTCAGCGAGCTGTGCGGTGTTAAACCGCATGTGCTGCGCTATTGGGAACAGGAGTTCACGCAGCTGAGGCCCGTCAAGCGGCGAGGCAATCGCCGCTACTATCAGCATCACGAAGTCTTGCTGATCCGGCGCATCAGGGATTTGTTGTACGAGCAGGGTTTCACGATCAACGGCGCGCGCAATCGGCTCGATTCGCAGGGCCGTCCTACGAGCGATGAACCCGAGATGGCCGAAGCGCCCGCCGCCGACAGTCCGTCGTCGGTGGATGTCGATCAATTGCGCAAGGAGATCCTTCAGGTGATTGATCGGCTGGGCAAGTGATTGCCGATCGTCACTCATCGCACAAAAAGGCCGCGACACCCGTCGCGGCCTTTTTGTGCGCCCAGCATGGGCGCACTCTTGCGGGTGCAAGTCGCGCGGCAAGTTGACCACAGCGAGCGAAGTGAAGCGCAACTGCGGAAGGGCGACCGACCGTGGGGAGGAAGCGTGGAG
>NZ_LFJJ01000086.1 GCF_001189365.1 Candidatus Burkholderia verschuerenii
TGCTGATACAAGCGCAACCGGCATCAGTGAGATGCTTCGTGCCGTGCTCGAGCCGTATGCGGGGAAACTCGCACGTACGGTTCTTCGGGGGCCGCGTTTCCGAGAGGGAACGTGGCTACCCTCTAAAAACTCAAACGCGGTACGCCAGTGTAGCAAGTGTCCACATGGAAAGACTTACCGGACACGCATGATGACCGCCCCGCGAAGCCATTGGCATCGCAATAAATCATTGATTTTAAACAACTATAATTGTCCGACACGGATGTTTGCCGAAGTAACGCTTTCCTGGCGCGGCGCAACGCTTTTTGGGTGCCAAGTTCTTCACAGAGTTATCCACAGACGGCGCGATGCAGTGGACAAGCGCGCGCGCCGCCTGCGCCGGGACAAATGGCGACTGGCGCACGGGACGCTCGCGCGCTAGAGTGCCGGGTTCGAGCACGCATACCGCCGTGCACATCGTTCAACGCTCACCTGAATTCGAAGGAGCTGCTGTTGCGCGTCATGCCGTACCTCATCGATATGTCTCATTCGTCAGACTTGCGCGTCGCCGTCGCGAAGGCGGTCCGTGTCTGATCTCAAGCCGCCGATCGAAAACTTCCTCGGACGCGAATGGCGTCGCCGTGGCCCGATCGCGTGGGCGCTGACGCCGTTCGCGTGCATCTTCGGCGCCATCGCCGGCACGCGCCGCGCATTCTACGAAGCGGGCTGGTTCAAGCACATCGACGTGGGCGCGCCGGTGGTCGTCGTCGGTAACGTGACGGTCGGCGGCACTGGCAAGACGCCGACGGTCATCGCGCTGGTCGAGGCGCTGCGCGCGGCGGGCATGCAGCCGGGCGTCGTGTCGCGCGGTTACGGCGCGAAGGTGAAGCACGCGGCCAGCGTCACGCCGACGAGCCTCGCCACCGAAGTCGGCGACGAGCCGCTTCTGATCGCGCGCCGCACGCATGCGCCGGTGTTCGTCTGCCCGGATCGCGTGGCGGCGGCGCAGGCGCTCCTGAAAGCGCATCCGAACGTCGATGTCATCGTGTCTGACGACGGCTTGCAGCACTATCGCATGGCGCGCGCGTTCGAACTCGTCGTCTTCGACGATCGTCTCGGCGGCAACAACTTCCTGCTGCCCGCCGGCCCGTTGCGCGAGCCGATGTCGCGCCGCCGCGATGCCACGCTGATCAACAGCCCGTACGATCGCGCGCTGCCGCCGTGGCCGAACACCTTCCCGCTCGATCTCGAATCCGGCGATGCCTGGCTGCTCGACGATCCTTCGGTGCGCCGTCCGCTCGATCAGTTCGCGAAGGAAAAAGTGGTCGCGGCGGCGGGCATCGGTTCGCCCGAGCGCTTCTTCGCGACGCTGCGCGCGGTGGGCATCGCGCCGTCCACACGCGCCTTTCCCGATCACTATTCGTATCGCGACAATCCGTTCGAAACCGTGCAGGCCGACGCGATCCTTGTGACGGAAAAGGATGCAGTAAAATTCGGCACTTGGCGCGACGCGCGCATCTGGGTCGTTCCCGTGCAAGCCGTGCTTCGGCCTCGCCTCATTGCTCTGGTTGTGGAGAAACTCCGTGGACGCACGCCTGCTTGAAATCCTCGTTTGTCCGATCTGCAAAGGTCCGCTGCACTATGACCGCGCGGCGCAGGAACTCGTCTGCAACGCGGACAAACTCGCCTATCCGATCCGCGACGGCATTCCGGTAATGCTCGTCGACGAAGCGCGTCAGACCGTCGAAGGTACGCCCGTCGAGCCGCTGAAGCCGGCCGGCGGCAACTGATCGTCCGTTCAGAAGAAGTCATGTCCGTTCCGTTCATCGCCGTCATTCCGGCGCGTCTCGCGTCCACGCGCCTGCCGAACAAGCCGCTCGCCGATATCGGCGGCAAGCCGATGGTCGTGCGCGTCGCCGAGCGCGCGCGCGAATCCGGCGCGACGCAGGTGCTCATCGCGACCGACTCCGGTCTCGTGGTCGACGCCGCGCGCGATCACGGCATCGAAGTGATGTTGATGCGCCCCGATCATCCGACCGGCACGGATCGTCTCGCCGAAGTCGCGACGCGTCTCGCGCTGCCGGACGACGCCATCGTCGTCAACGTGCAGGGCGACGAACCGCTGATCGACCCGCAACTCGTGCGCGATGTCGCCGCGCATCTGGCGGCACATCCCGAATGCGCGATCGCGACCGCCGCACACCCCATCCACGATCCGGCCGACGTGTTCAATCCGAACGTCGTCAAGGTCGTGCTCGATGCGAAGAGCGTCGCGCTGTATTTCTCGCGCGCGCCGATTCCCTGGACGCGCGATGCCTGGCAAGCGCATTGGCCTGACGTTTCCGCGCTGGCGAATCTGCCCGCCGTGCCCGAAAACGTGCTGCGACATATTGGCCTATACGCGTATCGCGCCAAGTTCCTGCGCGGCTTCCCGGCGCTTTCCATCGCGCCGATCGAAGACGCCGAGGCGCTCGAGCAATTGCGCGCGATGTGGCACGGCGAGCGCATCGCGGTGCGCGTCACGCATGAGACGCCGGCTTCCGGCGTCGATACGCCGGGCGATCTCGAACGCGTTCGCGCGCTGTTCTCAAGCGCGAGCTGAAGGTCTCGCACAACCCATGTAAACCCCAGCAGAGGCTCATTCTGCGGGGTTCTTGGCGTTTTCTATCCGCGTTATTACGGCCGAAACCGTCATTCGACGTGGCATAATCGACAACATTGCGCGAGCCGTCCGGTCAGCGCCACGCTCAATTCAGCCGCTGTCCGTGGGTGCCGCGCCGTCTCAAACCGGCCGCGCCTCCCTTCGTTGACGCTGCGCCGAGCTTCGCTCACCGGACATCTTTCCAGCCTCGCGGCGCGGTTTATAGACGATTCGGAGAGTCATCATGCGTTTGATCCTGTTGGGCGCACCCGGTGCGGGCAAGGGCACCCAGGCAAACTTCATCAAGGAGAAGTTCGGCATTCCGCAAATCTCGACCGGCGACATGCTGCGCGCGGCGGTCAAGGCGGGCTCGCCGCTGGGCGTCGAAGCCAAGCGCTTCATGGACGCGGGCGATCTGGTGCCGGATTCGCTCATCATCAATCTCGTGAAAGAGCGTCTGCTCGCGGACGACTGCAAGAACGGCTATCTGTTCGACGGTTTCCCGCGCACGCTGCCGCAAGCGGAAGCCATGAAGGAAGCGGGCGTCGCGATCGACTATGTGCTGGAAATCGACGTGCCGTTCGACGAGATCATCACGCGCATGAGCGGCCGTCGCGTGCACGCGGCATCGGGCCGGACGTATCACGTCAAGTTCAATCCGCCGAAGCAGGACATGACCGACGACGTCACCGGCGAACCGCTGATCCAGCGCGACGACGACAAGGAAGAAACCGTCAAGAAGCGTCTGGACGTCTACGAATCGCAGACCAAGCCGCTGATCACCTACTACAACGACTGGGCGAAAAACGGCGCGGCCGCCAACGGCCTGAAGGCGCCGGCGTATCGCAAGATTTCGGGACTCGGCAAGGTCGACGAAATTCGCGAGCGCGCGTTCGATGCATTGAAGTAAGCGCATCGGCTGCTGTCTTGCTCCACGAAAACCCGCTCGCATCGAGCGGGTTTTTTTATGCCGCCGCGAATCGTTGCATGACGGTCATGCGAAATCGCCAAGCGACGCTTCGCTACAATCGAGCCGTCCCACGAAGACAATAACGATCATCGGCTCATACAAGGAGAAGAGACATGGAGATGCAAGGCAACGTCTTTCTGATCACCGGCGGCGCGTCCGGGCTCGGCGCGGCGACGGCGCGCCTCATCGC
Source organism: Candidatus Burkholderia verschuerenii (assembly GCF_001189365.1). Lineage (GTDB taxonomy): Bacteria > Pseudomonadota > Gammaproteobacteria > Burkholderiales > Burkholderiaceae > Caballeronia > Caballeronia verschuerenii. Next base: position 3,781 of record NZ_LFJJ01000086.1, read on the forward strand.
GAAGAACGGCGGCAAGGTCGTGCTTGCCGACATGAACGAGGCGGCGGGCATCGAGCTCGCGCGCGAGTTGTCGGGCGAGTTCGTCAAGTGCGATGTCAGTCAGGAAAGCGACGCGCAACAGGCCGTCGATACCGCGACGAAACTCGGCACGCTGCGCGGACTGGTGAACTGCGCGGGCATCGCGCCGGCATCGAAAACGGTGGGACGCGACGGGCCGCATCCGCTCGATCTGTTCTCGAAGGTGATCGCGGTGAATCTGATCGGCACCTTCAACATGACGCGGCTCGCGGCCACCGCCATGTCCAAGCACGACGCCACCGCCGATGGCGAACGCGGCGTGATCGTGAACACGGCGTCGGTGGCGGCGTTCGACGGACAGATGGGTCAGGCGGCGTATGCGGCCTCGAAAAGCGGCGTCGCGGGCATGACCTTGCCGATCGCGCGCGATCTGTCGAAGAGCGGCATCCGCGTGATGACGATCGCGCCGGGCCTGTTCGAAACGCCGATGCTGCTCGGCATGCCGCAGGAGGTGCAGGACGCGCTCGGCGCGATGGTGCCCTTCCCGCCGCGTCTCGGCAAACCCGACGAATACGCGATGCTGGTTGCGCATATCTTCGCCAACACGATGCTCAACGGCGAAGTGATCCGGCTCGACGGCGCGATCCGCATGCAGGCGAAGTAGAACGCGCGCGGCCGCTCAGTCGTTCTGCGTGCGCTGTCTCAGCTCGTGCAGTTCGGTTTCGACGGCGGTCGCGTCCTCGGCATCGGGGCACACTTCGATATAGCGCTCCAGATCTTCCAGCGCCGGGCGCAGGTAATCGAGCCGCGCATACGCGAAGCCGCGATCCCGCACTTCCTCGATACTGCCCGGCAGCACGATCACGAGCCGCTGCTGCACGGCCAGCAGACGCTGCCAGCGCTCCGTCTGCAAATAGATGCCCTTCAGATTGCGCAGCATGCGCGCGACGATTTCGCGCTTGGTCGCCGGTTGCAGCAGCACGCGCAACGCGCTGCCGATCGATTCGCCGACGCGCTGCACATAAGGTTCGAGCATTTCGACCATCTGCGCTTCGGAGAGCGTCTGGCCGTTGGTCGGATCGAGCATCAGATCGTGCTCGGGCGTCGACACGCGCAGCAGGAAATGCCCCGGAAACGACACGCCGCGCACCGGCAAACCGAGTTGCTCGGCCATCTCCAGATACACGACCGCGAGCGAGATCGGAATGCCGCGCCGGCGACGCAGCACGACGTTCAGATGGCTGTTGTCGGGGTCGTAATAATCGTTGAGATTGCTGGAGAAACCGAGATCGCGGAAGAAATAGCGATTGAGCGCCTCGACCTTCTGCCTGACGTCGGCATCGTCCGGAATGCGGCGACGCACGCGCACGACGAGTTCGTCGATCTCCGCCAGCGTCGCCGGCATGTCGAGATCGGGATACGCGTCCTGCGCGATCGACAAGGCTGCCTCGGTGAGCGGCAGATTGTCGTCATCGGCCATCAGCGAAGAGAAGTATTCGAGGATGCGCGTGGTCGTCATCAAAGCGTGCGTCTCTTGAAGTAGGCGTATTTGAAGCCCATCGCGGACAGCATACCGAAATACAAAGCCGCGAACACGACCAGACTCGCGCCCAGCAGCGCGATCCGCGCGACCGGCGTCGCACGCATGCCGATCCAGTCGAAGTTCTGCGACACCCAATGCATCACGCCAGCAAGAACCAGGCACGCGCCGAGCAGTTGCACGAAGAAGCGCGCCCAGCCCGGCGACGGCTGATAAATCTTGCGGCGGCGCAGACCGATATACAGCAGCGCCGCGTTCGCGAGCGCGCCCAGACCGATCGACAGCGTGAGACCCGCGTGCGAGAAGATCGGCACGAAAATGTAATTGCTCACCTGCGTCATGACGAGCACGAAGATCGCGATCTTAACCGGCGTCTTGATGTCCTGCTTGGCGTAAAAGCCCGGCGCGAGAATCTTGATCAGGATCAAGCCCGTCAGCCCGATGCCGTAGGCCGCCAGCGCCCGGCCGACCATCACGACCGAATGGCCGTCGAACTTGCCGTAATGGAACAGCGAAGCCGTGAGCGGCTCGGCGAAGAAGAACAGCGCGACCGCGCTCGGCGCCGCCAGCAGGAAGGTGATGCGCAGGCCCCAGTCGAGCAGCGCGGAGTATTCCTCGTTGTTGGCGTCGACGTGTGCCTTCGAGAGACTCGGCAGCAGAATGGTGCCGAGCGCCGCGCCGAGCAGCGCGGTGGGGAATTCCATCAGCCGGTCGGAGTAGTTGATCCACGACACCGCGCCCGGCCCGATATTCGACGCGATATTCGTGTTGATGATCAGACTCAGCTGCTGCACCGACACCGCGAAAGTCGCGGGCAACATTTTCAGCAGCACGCGCTTCACGCCCGGATGCGCCAGCGCCTTCCAGAAATTCAGCCCGATGCGCGGAATCATGTCGATGCGCTTGAGCCCCGGCAACTGCACCAGCAATTGCAGTATGCCGCCCGCGATCACCGCATACGCCAGCGCGTAGACCGGCACCTTCATGTGCGGCGCGACGAACACCGCCGCGACGATGAACGCCACGTTCAGCAACACGGGCGCGAATGCCGGCAGCGAGAACTGCTTGTACGTGTTGAGCACGCCAGCCGCGAGCGTCGTCATCGAGATGAAGACGATGTACGGAAACATGATGCGCGTCATGCCGACCGCGAGACCGTAGGCCGCGCCTTCGTGCTCGAGCCCGGACGCGACCGCGAACACGACCCAGCTCGCGCACGCCATGCCGACCAGCGACACCACGACGAGCACCCAGGTCAGCACGGTCGACATCGCATCGACGAGCGCCTTGGTCGGATCGTGGCCCTGGCTATTCTTGAATTCGGCGAGAATCGGCACGAACGCCTGCGCGAACGCGCCTTCCGCGGACAGACGCCGCAGCAGGTTGGGAATCCGGAACGCGACGTAGAACGCGTCGGTGTAAATGCTTGCGCCGAAGGCCCGGGCGATCAGCGTTTCGCGGATCAGACCGGTTATGCGCGACAGGAGCGTGAAGCCGCTAACTGTCAGGAGGGCTCGGAATAGATTCATGGGGCGCCCATTATACGGGCGACGGACGGCGGCTCTCGCAATGGTGGCGGGCGAATCCGCAAGAATGACCGATTGAATCAATCGCGGCGGATCCACGCCGTCGCCGCCACGGAATGCGGCGCTTGTCATATCTCGTTTTTGCTTGCTATAATCGCCTGTTTCGAAGCTCCGCCAAGCGGAACTTCATGTCTTTCCCGGCCCCGGCCGGTGAAGCACCCACGAAGCACCGATTCAGTATCAAGGTTCTCGGGCAATCGTTCCCGAGATTTCAGATCAAAGGCAGCGCTCAGAGGTCCACCTCAGGCTTCTCTAGCAACATAAGCCAGCAGGCTGGCAATGCGCTCCGGACAAGTAACAGCAGGAACAGGATAAGGAACCGTCATGGCAAATACCGCACAAGCTCGCAAGCGCGCCCGTCAGGCCGCCAAAGCCAACTCGCACAACTCGGCGCTGCGCTCGAAGTTCCGCACGGCCATCAAGGCAGTCCGCAAGGCTATCGAAGCCGGCGACAAGGCCAAGGCAGCCGAAGTGTTCCAGGCGTCGGTCAAGACCCTCGACATCATCGCGGACAAGAAGATCGTCCACAAGAACAAGGCAGCTCGTCATAAGAGCCGCCTGGCTGCAGCCATCAAGGGCCTGCAAGCCCCCGCTGCTCAGTAATTCCCGCTCGCTTCCGGCGGACGCTTCCCTCGCGGAGCATTCGCCGAAGCAGCTTCCTGTTTCCGCTGCGCAGTAACGAAAAAGCCCGCCGGGGTTAAGAATCGGCGGGCTTTTTTGCGTCTGTGCGTTTTGCTTCCGTGCGTTTTGCGCGGCGACGGCACCGCGCGCTGAAAGCGTTACTGCGGACCGCGCCGCTGCGCCACCTGCACCGCATGATGCGGCGGCAGTTCGCACGTCTCGGTCACGACGAGTTCGTTGTCTTTGGCGAAGTTCAGCACGAAGTCGAAGGCCATCGGCTCGATATCGCGCAGGCGGGAGTCGAGAATCACGACCTTGATGTCGTCGATCATGGTGGGACGCACGTAGATCGAATACTGCATGTAGGCGTTCGGACCTTTCTGCTTCGGCCCGAACCCGGACATCACCCCGCAGAGGCGCTCCGACCAGTCGCTGGGCCGAAACTTTCGCCCGCTCTTGGTGATGCCTTGGATGAAATACTGGGTCGGGACTAATTCAGACATGTAGCAATACCTTTGGACGGCCCGTGGCGCGCATGAAGAGACCTGACGAAGCTGGATGAGCATCGCCGGACGTGCGCGGGAAACTGTGCTGATTGTTGCAGAGTTGTTGAAACGAGCGGCGTTCATTATACCGCAGCGGCCTTTTTTCCGCAGTGCACACAAGCTCCGGAGGCTTGTGCCACGGGCTTCCAGAAGGCTTGCAGTCCGATTACCGCACGCGCCAACCGGCTGTTGTCCCGCCTCGTCAAAGACATCAAAATCCTTTATGCTCGATCGCGACACCACTCTCGACGGCTCGACGGCGGCGCCGTCCGGCCTTATCGATACGAACATTGCGTTCGAAGCGGCCGGTTAGACGCCGCCGCTTGCGTTTCATGACCTCCAAAAAAATTCGCCACTATCTTCAGTTCAAGGATTTTTCGCTCGACGATTATGAGTACGTGCTCGAACGCGCGCGCATCCTGAAGCGCAAGTTCAAGAACTACGAGACCTATCATCCGCTGCACGACCGCACGCTGGCGATGATCTTCGAGAAGAATTCGACGCGCACGCGCCTGTCCTTCGAGGCAGGCATTTTCCAGCTCGGCGGCCACGCGGTCTTCATGAACACGCGCGACACGCAACTGGGCCGCGGCGAGCCGATCGAAGACTCCGCGCAGGTCATCTCGCGGATGGTCGACATCATCATGATCCGCACGTTCGGGCAAGACATCATCCAGCGCTTTGCGGAAAGCTCGCGCGTGCCGGTCATCAACGGCCTGACGAACGAATATCACCCGTGTCAGGTGCTGGCGGATATCTTCACGTTCTACGAGCATCGCGGGCCGATTCAGGGCAAGACGGTCGCGTGGGTCGGCGACGCCAACAACATGCTCTACACGTGGATCGAGGCGGCGCAGATTCTCGGCTTCAAGCTGCGTCTGTCGACGCCGGAAGGCTACAAGCTCGATCCGGCGCTGGTCGCCGAAGACAGCAAGCCGTTCTTCGAAGAGTTCGACGATCCGAACGATGCCTGCGCCGGCGCCGATCTCGTCACGACCGACGTCTGGACCAGCATGGGCTACGAAGCGGAAAACGAAGTCCGCATGAAGGCGTTCGCGGATTACTGCGTCGATGCCGACATGATGGCGCGCGCCAACGCCGATGCGCTGTTCATGCACTGCCTGCCCGCGCATCGCGGCGAGGAAGTGAGCGCGGAAGTCATCGACGGGCCGCAGAGCGTCGTGTGGGACGAGGCGGAAAACCGTCTCCATGTGCAGAAGGCGCTGATGGAATATCTGCTGCTGGGCAAGCTCAATCACTGAGCTTTCATGCTGCGTCAAAAAAACCCGCCTCGGCGGGTTTTTGCGTTCAGAGGCAGACCGGTTCCATTTCCAGTTCGACGCCGAAGCGCGCCAGCACATCGCGTTTGATGGCTTCGGCGAGTTCGAGCACTTGCGCGCCCGTCGCGCCGCCGCGATTGACCAGCACGAGCGCCTGACGCTCATGCACCGCCGCCCCGCCGATGCCGCGCCCTTTCCAGCCGCACTGGTCGATCAGCCAGCCCGCCGCGAGCTTCACCGTGCCATCGGCCTGCGCGTAGGAAACGACGTTCGGCACGCGCGATTTCAGCGCATCGAAGGCCTGCGCGCTCACCACCGGATTCTTGAAGAAGCTGCCCGCGTTGCCAAGCTTGGTCCAGTCCGGCAGCTTGGCGCGGCGCACGGCGATCACGGCATCGAAGATGGCGCGTGCGTCGCGGGCCGTGGCGTGGTCGAGCGCGCGGGCAACGTCGGCGTAATCGGCGCGCGGCGTCCACGCTTTCGGCAGCCGGAACACAACCGACGTGATCATGAAACGCCCGCGCCCGTCGCGTTTGAAGAAGCTGTCGCGATAGCCGAACGCGCAGGTCGCGCGATCGAATTCGACAGCCTCGCCCGTCGCCAGTTCGACCGCGTGCAGCCGCTCGAAGCGCTCGCCCATCTCCAGCCCGTATGCGCCGATGTTCTGAATCGGCGCTGCGCCGACCGTGCCGGGAATCAGCGCGAGGTTTTCCAGCCCCGGCATGCCCTGCGCGAGCGTCCACGCGACGAATTCGTGCCAGTTTTCGCCCGCGCCGGCTTCGACGAGCCACGCGTCGCCGTCCTCGCCGATCACGCGCTTGCCCGCGATGCCGACGATCAGCGCGACGCCGTCGAAATCGCGCGTCAGCACGATATTGCTGCCGCCGCCGAGCACGAGCCACGGCATGCCGGCGATACGCGCGTCGGAGGCAAGCGCGGCGGCGGAATCCACGCTATCGATGCGCATGGCGTAACGCGCGCGGGCATCGAAACCGAACGTGTTGTGAGAAAGAAGCGGGAAATCCGCGAGAAGCTGAAGGGACATGAACGAGGCGCGTCGGTAAAATGACGTCAGGTCCGTGATTATAGCGATAGCGCGGGCGCCGAAGCCGCCGCCCGCCTCAATGAGGGAGAAAGACACAATGCCATCGTTCGACGTCGTCAGCGAAGCAAATATGATCGAAGTGAAGAACGCCATCGAGCAATCCAACAAGGAAATCTCGACGCGCTTCGACTTCAAGGGTTCGGATTCACGCGTCGAGCAGAAGGAGCGCGAACTCACGCTCTACGCCGACGACGATTTCAAGCTCGGCCAGGTGAAGGACGTCATGCTCAACAAGCTCGCCAAGCGCGGCGTCGACGTGCGTTTTCTGGACTACGGCAAGCAGGAAAAGATCGGCGGCGACAAGCTGAAACAGATCGTCACGGTGAAGAAAGGCGTGTCGGGCGATCTGGCGAAGAAGATCGTCAAGACCATCAAGGACAGCAAGATGAAGGTGCAGGCGAGCATTCAGGGCGACACGGTGCGCGTGCAGGGCGCGAAGCGTAACGATCTGCAAGGCGCGATCGCGCTGCTTAAGAAGGAAGTGGCGGACACGCCGCTCGACTTCAACAACTTCCGCGACTGATTTTTCGACGTCGGGATACAAAAAGCCGTTCCGAGGTTCGCCCGGAACGGCTTTTTGCCTTATTCGGCCGCCTTTTTCTTGTCGCCGATGCGGCTTTCCTTCCCCGCCAGCAATTTCGAGATATTCGCCCGATGCCGCCAGATGAGCAGCAGGCTCATCGCCAGGACGGCGATCGAGATGCGGCTCGGCCCGAACAGAAACACCTGGAAGAACGGCGCGAACACCGCCGCGACGAGCGCCGCCAGCGACGAATAGCGGAAGAAGAACGCGATGATCAGCCACGTCAGAAGCGTCGCGATGCCGAGCACGGGATGGATCGCCAGCAGCACGCCGGCCGCCGTCGCCACGCCCTTGCCGCCCTGAAACCTGAAGAATACCGGGTACAGATGGCCGAGAAACACAGCGATGGCCGACATCGCGATGGCGGTGTTCAGTGCGGTCGCGTCGAGCCCGAAGTGCGCGCCGTAGGTGGTCACGGCCCAGACCGGCAGCCAGCCCTTGACGGCGTCGCCGATGAGCGTGAGGATCGCGGCCTTTTTATTGCCGGTGCGCAGCACGTTGGTTGCGCCGGGATTGCCGGAGCCGTAGGAGCGCGGGTCGGCGAGGCCCATCGCGTGGCTCACGACGACGGCGAAGGAAATCGAGCCGATCAGATAGGACGCGACGGCGATCAGGAAAATCATGGTGTCTCTTGTTGAGTCGTGGCGAATGCGGAGTGCATTCTAATCGACGCTCGCGCACTGCACGGGCGTGGCCTTCAGCAGGCCGGTCAGCACGGCCGGATTCAGGCTGACGAGATAGCCGCGCCGCCCGCCGTTCAGGTAGATCGTGTCGAGATCGAGAATGGTCGATTCGACGTACACGGGCATCGCCTTCTTCGTGCCGAACGGCGACGTGCCGCCGACTAGATAGCCCGAATGGCGATTCGCGACCTCGGGCTTGCACGGCTCGATGCGTTTCGCGCCCGTCTGCCGCGCGAGATTCTTCGTCGACACGGTGCGATCGCCGTGCATCAGCACGATGAGCGGCTTGGCGTGCTCGTCTTCCATGACGAGCGTTTTCACGACGCTATGCTCGTCCACGCCCAGCTGACGCGCGGATTCTTCCGTGCCGCCGTGTTCGACATATTCGTACGGATGCTCGCCGAACGCGATCTTGTTGCGGCGCAAAAACTGCGTCGCGGGCGTTTCGGATACGTGTTTGGTTTTCGACATGGACGCATTGTAGCGGCGCGGCTTCCCGCTCACCATTGGCCGTTCGGCCTTAATGTACGGCGCCCCGCGACCTGTGGCACGATCGTCCGCGAACCGAAATCAGCGAGGAGATGCCGATGATCCGCGACGCCGAAACGCAAACATTGCTCGAAGACACGATCCGCCGCTTCGTGCGCGAAACGCTCGTCCCGCGCGAAGCCGAAGTCGACGAAACCGACGCGATCCCCGCCGATCTCGTCGAAACGATGCGCGAAATCGGCCTGTTCGGACTCACGATTCCCGAAGCGTACGGCGGCCTTGGCCTCACGATGGAAGAGGAAGTGCGCATCGCGTTCGAGCTCGGGCAGACGTCGCCGGCGTTTCGCTCGTTCATCGGCACGAACAACGGCATCGGATCGATCGGCATTCTGCTCGACGGCACCGACGCGCAGAAATCGCACTATCTGCCGAAACTCGCGGTGGGCGAGCTCATCGGCTCGTTCTGCCTGACGGAGCCGGATGCGGGCTCGGACGCGGCATCGCTCAAGACGACGGCGAAGCAAGACGGCGATGCGTACGTGCTCAACGGCACGAAGCGCTACATCACCAACGCGCCCGAAGCGGGCATCTACACGGTGATGGCGCGCACCAGCGACGCGAAAGGCGCGAGCGGCATTTCGGCGTTTATCGTGGAGCGCGGCACGCCGGGCTTGTCGATCGGCAAGGCGGACAAGAAGATGGGCCAGCGCGGCGCGCATACCGCCGACGTGATCTTCGAAAACTGCCGCGTGCCGATGGCGAATCTGATCGGCGGCGCGGAAGGCGTCGGCTTCAAGATGGCGATGAAGGTGCTCGACAAAGGGCGCATCCATATCGCGGCCATCGCGATCGGCGCGGCCAAACGCATGCTGCGCGACGCCCTCGCCTACGCGATGGAGCGCAAGCAGTTCGGTCAGCCCATCGCCGAATTCCAGCTGGTGCAGGCGATGCTCGCGGACAGCAAGGCCGAAATCTACGCCGCCGAATGCATGGTGCTCGACGCCGCGCGCCGCCGCGACGAAGGCCGCGATGTGTCGGTGGAGGCATCGTGCGCGAAGTATTTCGCGACCGAGATGTGCGGACGCGTCGCGGATCGCGCGGTGCAAGTGCACGGCGGCGCGGGGTATATCGCGGAGTACGGGATCAGCGGTTTTATCGCGATGTGCGCTTGTTCAGGCTGTATGAGGGGACGTCGCAGATACAGCAGATCATCATCGCGCGGGGGTTGATGCGGGGCGGGGAGATTTGAAATACGAGCGTCGACGACCGCTTCTTTTACCACTTTTCCAATCCTCATACTATTAGAGGATTCGACAAGTTATCCCAAAATTAAACTGGGGTTCAATGCACCCGCCTCAAAAGTTTGCGCCATTTAATTCGTCATCCTTATCTCTAATTTTATGCTTTCAAGGATACGCTCCGATTTCTCCTTCTCCGCCGCCATCGCGGGACTCATTGCGCTAATTGCAACCTACAGCGAACCAGTTCTGATCGTCGTGCAGGCGGCACAGGCCGGGCACCTGTCTTACGATCAGTTGTCCACCTGGATCTGGGCCGTGTCCATCGGCGCGGGGATGGTCGGGCTCTGGCTGAGCCTGCGATTTCGCATGCCCGTGATCGGCGCGTGGTCGACGCCCGGCGTGGCGCTCCTGATCACGGCACTCGCGCAATATCCCTTCAGCGATGTGATCGGCTGCTATATCGTCGTGTCGATCATCATCGCGGTCATCGGCCTGTCCGGTCTCTTCAGCAGATTGATTCAGTATCTGCCCGCCCATCTGCTATCCGCGATGATTGCCGGCGTGCTGTTCGAGTTCTGCACGTCCATTTTTCGGTCGTTGCAGTCGACGCCGGTCATCGTCCTTCCCGTTCTGGCGGTGTATGTACTCGGCCGGCGACTCATTTCGCGCTACGCCGTCGCGCTTGCGCTGCTCGCGGGCGTGCTCGTCGCATTGCCGGGCGCGGAGCTCGCCACGCACGGACTCGCGCTCCACGTCGTCAAGCCGGACATGACATATCCGACGTTCTCGGGCAGCGCGCTGATCGGCTTGGGTCTGCCGCTGCTGCTTCTCGCGCTGACCCAACTCGCGACCTCGATTCACATCCTGAACAGCGCCGGATTTGCGATTTCACCGCGCGCGGTCGTCGGATCGAGCGCTCTGATGTCCATTCCGCTGTCGCTCTTCGGAAACTCGGGCATCAACCCTGCGGCAATCGTCGGTGCAATGTGCGCGAGTTCGGAATGCCACGAGCAACCTCAGCGTCGATACATCTCCGGCGTCGTCTGCGGCATCGGATACCTGTGCATCGGAACGTTCGGGGCATCGATACTCGCGCTGTTTTCTCGGCTGCCCGAGGGTCTGACGGCAACCTTGGCCGGACTGGCGCTTATCGGGACGCTCGTATCGAATATGGCCACGTCGCTCGCAAACGAAGGCAATCGGGAAGCCTCGGTCGTGACGTTCGTCGTCACGGTATCCGGCATGTCGTTCTTCGGACTCGGCTCGGCGCTCTGGGGATTGATTGCGGGCATTCTGTTCTCGATCGCACTTTCGAAGCAGCCCGTGCTGCGTCGCTTCGTGCAACTGAAAACGGTGGACCGTCGCTGAACGCGGGATAAATCGACGGCACCCTCACCCCCGCGGATGATGCTCCTTATGAATCTTCTGCAACCGCTCCCGCGCCACATGCGTGTAAATCTGCGTCGTCGAAATATCCGAATGCCCGAGCAGCAACTGCACCACGCGCAAATCCGCGCCGTGATTCAGCAGATGCGTCGCGAACGCGTGCCGCAGCGTGTGCGGTGACAGCGGCGCATGCACGCCGCCGTTGAGCGCGTGCCGCTTGATGATGTTCCAGAACTGCTGACGCGTCATGCCGTCGCCGCGCGAGGTGACGAACAGCGCATCGGCGGCGCGCTGGCCGAGCAGCGCCGGGCGCGATTCGCGCAGATAACGCATGATCCACTCGTGCGCCGCTTCGCCGAACGGCACCAGACGCTCTTTCGAACCCTTACCCATCACGCGCACGACGCCCTCGTTCAGGCCGACTTCCACGGTCTTCAGCGTGACGAGCTCGGTCACGCGCAAACCGCTCGCGTACATGAGTTCGAGCATCGTGCGATCGCGCAACCCGAGCGGCGTGTCGATGTCCGGCGCGTGCAGCAGCGCTTCCACTTGCGATTCGTTCAGCGTCGACGGAAAACGCGGCGGCTGTTTCGCCGAACGCAGCTTCAAGGTCGGATCGACGGTGGCGCGATGTTCGCGCATCGCCCACGCGTAGTAGCGGCGAAAAACCGACAAGCGCCGGTTCGCGGATGTCGCCTTGTCGCCCCGGCGCGCGGCCATATAGCCGTTCATGTCGCCTTCGTTGGCGGCATCGATCGAGACGCCGCGTTTGGCCGCGAGCCATTCGGCGAAGAGCTTGAGATCGCGCCGGTACGCTTCGAGCGAGTTCTTCGCGAGGCCGTGTTCGAGCCACAGGGCGTCGCAGAACAGGTCGATCGAATCGGAGCTGGCCGTGAAGCCCGGCGATGGGAGAACGTCTTCTGTCGTTGCACTCGTCATGCGATCGATACACCTTCGTGCGCCAGCAACCAGCGCTTCACGTTGCGATAAAACCCTTCGCCGGGATGATGCGCGAAGCCGCCGATCCCGCCGGCCGCCACCACGCTATGGCACGGTATCACGATCGGCAGCGGATTGGAGCCGCACGCCTGCCCGACCGCGCGCGGCACGCTGCCGATCTCGCGCGCAAGCTGGCCACGTCCACACCTGCCCCGCCGCGATCCCGCTGATGCCGCGCCACACGCGCCGCTGATGCTCCGTTCCGCCGACGAACATCGGCAAGTCGAAACGCATCGACGGTTCGTCGAAATAGCGGCGGATTTGAGCGGCGGCTTGCTGCGTCAGCGCGCCGCGCGGCTCGATTGCGGGCGTATCGTCGGGAAGATAGACGATTTCGCGCACGCTGATCTCATCGGCGCGAATGCCGACCTTGCCGAACGGCGCGTCGATGATCGCATCGTAGGGTTTCATGTCCCGCTCTCCTGCCGCAATGCCCAGTTCACATGCTCGCGCACGATGTCGGAGGCATCGTGCGCGCGCGCCCGAAGCGCTTCCACGATCGCCGCACGTTCCTCGGCCGAAAGCGACGTCGAGCGCAACGCGTTGCCCATCGCCACCGCGATATTGCGTAGCCATCGCTCGTGCCCGATACGCCGGATCGCGCTGCCCTGCATGCGCGTGTCGAAATCGTCCGCGCTCCACGCGAACAACGCCACCAACGACGCGCGATCCAGTCCGTGACGCACGTCGAAATCCGCGACCGGCGCGGCCTGCGCGAACTTGTTCCACGGACAGACGAGCTGGCAATCGTCGCATCCGTACACGCGATTGCCGATCAGCGGACGCATGTCCTCCGGGATGCTGCCGTGCAATTCGATCGTCAGATACGAGATGCAGCGCCGCGCATCCACGCGATACGGCGCGACGATTGCGCCCGTCGGACACGCGCCGATGCAACGCGTGCACTGCCCGCAATGTGCACCGTCCTGCTCGGGATGCGGATCGGCAGGCAGCGGAATATCGACATAGATTTCGCCCAGAAAGAATAGCGAACCGGCATCGCGATCGAGCAGCAAGGTGTGCTTGCCACGCCAGCCGTTGCCCGCTTTCTGCGCGAGCGCGACTTCGAGCACGGGCGCGGAATCCGTGAACGCGCGATGCCCGTACGGCCCGATTTCCGCCTCGATACGCTCGGCGAGTTGCTGCAACCGGTTGCGCATGACCTTGTGATAATCGCGGCCGCGCGCATAGATCGACACGACGGCTTCGGCGGGTTTCGTGAGCCGCGACCACTCGATCGCGCGCCAGTCGTTCTTCTGACCATCGGCTGTCGGGACACTTTCAGCGCCCTGTTTGGCGAGCGTTTCAGCGGGCAGATAAGCCATTCTCGCGGTGATGACCCGTCGCGTTCCGGCCACAAGCTCGGCCGGTCTCGCGCGTTTCAGCCCATGTTTGGCCATATAATCCATCTCGCCGTGATAGCTTGCTTCAAGCCATGAAGCGAGACCTTGCTCGGCATCCGACAGGTCGATATCGCTTATTCCGACCGCGCCGAACCCTAACTCGCGACCCCACGTCCTGATGCGTCGGGCGAGTTCCGCCAGCGCTTCTTCATCGTGATGCGAGAGGCGCGATTCAAAGGCGGCGTCATGCGACGCGGTCGTGGTTTTAGCGGAATGTTCCGGCAATCGGTTCATCACGACATTTTACGAGCAATGCCCGAAAGCCCCGCACGAACGACGCAAGCCAACTCATCCGCGCTCCTCGAACGACGCTTCGAGTTGCGCGACGAAGCCGCCACGACCGACTTCGGCGTGCGCTTCGCCCGGGCCGTCGAGGCAACACGAATTGCAGCACGCGCCGGATCATCGGTCGAACCATTCGCCGGATTGCAAGTCCAGTTGATCGGTGACCTGGGCGCGGGCAAGACCACACTGGTGCGCGCGACCTTGCGCGCGCTCGGCCATCAAGGCCGCGTGAAGAGCCCGACTTACACGCTCGTCGAGCCGTATGCGCTCGACACCGCGAGCGGGCCGCTCGACGTCTATCACTTCGATCTTTATCGCTTCGCCGATCCGGCCGAATGGGCCGATGCCGGCTTCCGCGAATATTTCGACCGGGGCGCGGTATGCCTCGTCGAGTGGCCGCAGCAGGCAGGCGGGCTGCTCGGTGTGCCGGACCTCGTGTTCCAGCTATCGCTGCCCGGCGACGTCGCATCGCCGGGAGATTCGAACGAAGAAGAAGGCCGTGTCCTGACCGCGCGGGCGTTTAGCGAAACAGGAAAGACATGTCTCGAAAGATGTTGATCAAGCCGTTCCACTCGATCGAAGCGGGCGCCTCCGCGCCGCACAACTGGCGTCGTCGCCAGGTGCTGCGCGCAGGCGCCTCGACGCTCGTACTCGCGCTCGCCGCGCCCCGTCTCGCCTACGCGAGTTCGGTGCTCGGCGTGCGCGTGTGGCCCGCGCGCGATTACACGCGTGTGACGATCGAGTCCGACCAGCCGCTGCAAAACACCAACCAGATGCTGCAGGGACCGGATCGGCTCGTGGTCGATCTGACGGGCATCGATCTCGATCAGGCGCTGCGCGATCTGGTCTCGAAGATCGCGCCGAACGATCCGCAGATTCAGTCGGTGCGCGTCGCGCAGTATCAGCCGCATGTCGTGCGCATAGTGTTCGACCTGAAGGCGTCGGTGAAGCCGCAGGTTTTCACGCTCGGGCCGATCGGCAGCTACAAGTACCGGCTCGTGTTCGATCTGTATCCGGCCGTCGCGCCCGATCCGTTGATGGAACTGCTCGCGGAATCCGAGCGCAAGCAGCAAGCGCTCGATCAGGTGAACCCGAATCCCGCGCCGCCGCCCGCGACGCTCTCGGGACCGGCCACGCCGCAGCCGTCGCACACGCCCGACGCCAGCGACGACTTCTTCCAGAAGTACGCCGACAACGGCAGTACGGGCGCACCCGTGCCGACCCCCGCGCCGAAGCCGGCGATCAAACCGCCCACGCCGCCCGTCATCGCGAAGAAGGACGACGACGGCGACGAGTATCAGTTCTCCACGCCCAAGCAGGGGCGCGGCACGACGCGTCTGCTCACCGTCGCGATCGATCCGGGGCACGGCGGCGAGGATCCGGGCGCGATCGGCGGCTCGGGCACGTATGAAAAGCACATCGCGCTGGATATCGCCAAGTGGCTGCGCCAGAAGATCGACGCCCAGCCCAACATGCGCGCGATGATGACGCGCGACGCCGACTTCTTCGTGCCGCTCAACGTGCGCGTGCAGAAGGCGCAGCGCGTCGGCGCGGACCTGTTCGTGTCGATCCACGCGGACGCCTTCACGACGCCCAATGCGCGCGGCTCGTCGGTGTTCGCGTTGTCGGAACACGGTGCGTCGAGCGCGGCGGCGCGCTGGATGGCGAACAAGGAGAACGCGTCGGATCAGGTCGGCGGCATCAACGTGAAGAGTCAGGACGCGAGCGTGAACCGCGCGCTGTTCGACATGTCGACGACTGCGCAGATCCGCGACTCGATGCGTTACGGCAGCTTCGTGCTCAACGAGATCGGCGGCATCAACAAGCTGCATAAGGGATCGGTCGAGCAGGCGGGTTTCGCGGTGCTGAAGGCGCCGGATATCCCGTCGATCCTGGTCGAAACCGCGTTTATTTCCAACCCGGAAGAAGAGCAGCGCCTGAACGACGAGGCGTATCGCGACAAGATGGCCAACGCGATTCTGAAGGGCATCAGGCGATATTTCGCGGCGAATCCGCCGCTGGCGAAGAGCCGGATGACGTAAGCAGCGGGCGCGTCGGCAAACCTAATGCAGCGCAGCATCAGCGCGCCGACGACTTGCACGGACGTCATCGCCTCGCCGAGAAACACCGGCGCCGACGCAATGCCGATCACCGGCACCAGCAGCGAAAACGGCGCGACCTGCGCCGCCGGATAACGCGCCAGCAGCTTGTGCCCCACAAGCTATAACCGACGATCGTCGCGATAAACGACAGATACGCCACCGCGAACACCGATACCAGCGGAATATGCGCGAGACTCGCCTCGATGCGCGCCGGACCTTCGAAAATTAGCGACAACACGAAGAACGGCAGCGGCGGAATCAGGCTCGCCCACACGACCAGCGACAGCAGATCGACCTTCCCCATGCGCTTGGTGACGACATTGCTGAGCGCCCACATCGACGATGCGGCGAGCGTCAGCACGAAGCCGAGCAGGGTCATCGCGTGGCCGCCCTGCATGCCGATCACCGCGAGCCCCGCCGCCGAGATCAGCAGGCCCGCGACGTTGGCCGCGCGAATGCGCTCGCCCAGGAACATCGCCGCGAAAATCAGCATGAAGAACGCCTGCGCCTGCAATACGAGCGATGCGAGTCCCGCCGGCATGCCGACCGACATGCCGTAGAACAGCAGCGCGAATTGCCCGAATGAAATGGTGAGGCCGTAAGCGAACAGCCAGCGCAGCGGAATCTGCGGACGATTGACGAAGAACACCGGCAGCGCCGCCGTGAAACGCAGCGCGCCGAGCAGCATCGGCGGGACGCCGTGCAGGCCCAGCTTGATGACGACGAAATTCACGCCCCACGCGAGAATCACCACCAGCGCGACCAGCAGATCCTTCGGCGACATCGCCCTCTCCTTCTTACAAACGCTTTAACGAGGAGTGGAGTGTAGCGAAGCGCGCATCGGCTGGATTGTGAAAACCTGCTCTCGGGAATGGAAATACGCCAGCAAAAGAACGACGGCAAAAGAACGCCCGCGCCGACATGGCCGGCGCGGGCGTTTTACCGCGGTCCTGACGGCGAGAGCTTACTTGCCCTGACCGTTTTCAGCGGCCGGATTGTTTCCGGTCGTGACTTCCGGCGTCTTCTTGCCCGCCGACGGATGCGCCGTGTGCTTGTGCATCTTGTGCTTGGACATCGTGCCGCTTTGCGTGGTGGTCGTCGTGTCGTTGCCCATCGACGTATCGTTGTTGCCCATCGCCGCCGACGAATTGCCCGACGACGTCTGCGCGAACGCGCCAGTCGCGGCGAAAACACCCGCCGAAATCGCGATCAACAGTTTGTTCTTGCCCATGATCCTCTCCTATCGGATTGAAAGAATGCGCCACATGCACGCAGTGACGAACTTGCCAAGCGCGGCCGGTTACGCTGCGACCCAGCGTGACGGCCGGTAAAATCAATGTTCCTGGCGCGCCATTCCGGCGCCCTGCTGAAGCCAGTAACCGCCATGCCAACGACGACGATCCGCGCAATACTCAAACCTCACCAACACGATGTCGGCGGCCTCATGGTGAGGCGCGTCCTCCCCGCGCTTGCCGCGCGCACCGTCGGACCTTTCATTTTTTTCGACCATATCGGTCCCGCAACGCTCGTGCCCGGCAAGGGCCTCGACGTGCGCCCGCATCCGCATATCGGGCTCGCGACGGTCACGTATCTGTTCGAGGGCGCGATCATGCATCGCGATAGCGTGAGCTCCGTGCAGAAGATCGTTCCCGGCGACGTCAACTGGATGACGGCCGGTCGCGGCATCGTCCATTCGGAGCGCACGCCCGACGCCGAGCGCGCCAGCGGCCAGACGATGCACGGCATCCAGACGTGGGTCGCGCTGCCGGTCGCGAGCGAGGAAGTCGAGCCGTCGTTCGAGCATCACGCGGCCGACGCGCTGCCGCAAATCGAGCGCGACGGCGTCGTGTTGCGCGTGATCGCGGGCACGGCGTTCGGCGCGCAGGCGCCTACGCGCACCTTTGCGCCGACGC
>NZ_LFJJ01000087.1 GCF_001189365.1 Candidatus Burkholderia verschuerenii
CCGCCCGGGTAGGCCTCATATCTGGTTTCTGTTCGTCAGGTCGTGGCTTTGCTACACGCTCCCTCCAGCCCCCGCCTCACAACGACGCCCTTGCGTTTCACTAGGCCTTCGCCCCATCAGGCTGGACAGGGAACTTGCACCCCCAAGCTGTTGCGCATGCTCGGCGCACAAAAAACCCGCCGCAGTACGGCGGGTGAACAGCCTAATCGAATAACGACAGGCACCCGCTCAGGGAGGAGAAGCGGGGAGTTCCGCGCAGAGCGCGTTGCTCGATCGGTATGATATACCATTGTCTCAAAACGGTTTCAGACGCGTCCGCGGCCTTTTCCAGCAAGGCTTTGAGCGCTTTCGAGACACGTTTTCGACCTCCCCTGAAGATCACGCGAACCGAGTCAAACCATGAGCTTTTATCCCCACCATCGCCCGCGCCGCATGCGCCGCGATGACTTCTCGCGCCGTCTGATGCGCGAAAACATCCTCACCACCAACGACCTCATCTATCCGGTGTTCATCGTCGAAGGGACGAATCTTCGGCAAACCGTGCCGTCGATGCCCGGCGTCGAGCGCACATCCGTCGATCTGCTGATGAAGGTCGCGGAGCAATGCGTCGAACTCGGCGTCCCGGTGCTGTCGCTGTTCCCGGCGATCGAGCCGTCGCTGAAGACGCCCGACGGTATCGAGGCGACCAATCCCGAAGGCCTGATTCCGCGCGCCGTGCGCGAGCTGAAAAAGAACTTCCCGATGCTCGGCGTGCTGACCGACGTCGCGCTCGATCCGTACACGAGCCACGGCCAGGACGGCGTGCTCGACGAAGAAGGCTACGTGAAGAACGACGAAACCAGCGAGATTCTCGTCGAACAGGCGCGCGTGCAGGCAGAAGCGGGCGTGGATATCGTCGCGCCGTCGGACATGATGGACGGGCGCATCGGCGCGATCCGCGAGATGCTGGAGAGCGACGGGCATATCCACACGCGCATCATGGCGTACGCGGCGAAGTACGCGTCGGCGTTCTACGGCCCGTTCCGCGATGCGGTCGGCTCGGCGGCGAACCTCGGCAAGAGCAACAAGATGACGTATCAGATGGACCCGGCCAATACCGACGAAGCCATGCGCGAAGTGCGCATGGATATCGAGGAAGGCGCGGACATGGTGATGGTCAAGCCGGGCATGCCGTATCTCGACATCGTGCGACGCGTGAAGGACGAGTTCCGCTTTCCGACCTACGCGTATCAGGTCAGCGGCGAATACGCGATGATCAAGGCCGCCGCGCAGAACGGCTGGATCGATCACGACAAGGTGATGATGGAAGCGCTGCTCGCGTTCAAGCGCGCGGGCGCGGACGGCGTGCTGACGTATTTCGCGCTGGATGCCGCGCGGATTCTGCGTTCTTCCTGATCGGTCCGTTCAGATGTTCGAAGGGCGATGCATGGTGTGCATCGCCCTTTTTTCATCCGCTGACTTTATCGAGGCTTTTCAGGAACGTATCCGCCGATTCGTAGCCGACGACGCGCGCCACTTCGTTACCCTGTGCATCGAAGAAAATGATGCCGGGCGGGCCGAACAGCTTGAAGCGCTTGAGCAGCGCCTGATCGTCGGTATTGTTCGCGGTGACGTCGGCGCGCAGCAGGTTGAGTTGCGCGAGACGCGCCTGCACGCGTTGATCGGAGAACGTGAGATTCTCCATTTCCTTGCAGGAGACGCACCAGTCGGCGTAGAAATCGAGCATCGCGGGACGCGCGGCGGCTTTGACCGCCGAATCCAGTTCCGCCGATGATCGCACCAGCGCGAACGTCGGGCCTTGCGCTTGCGTCGCCGTCCCTGCGCCCGAACCGCCGCGCGCTGCCAATACGGCGAGCGGACGAAGCGGATCGGTCGAACCGGCGGCGAGTCCGACGAGCAACGTCGCCGCCCAGATCGCGAACGCCGCGCCCAAGCTGCGCCCGAGCCGTTTCCAGACATTCACCGACGCCGACGCACCCGGCGCAAACAAGCCGAGCGATGCCGCCGCGATCAGCAACCACAAGGCCGCGAGCAGCATCTGCGCGACGCCGCCGAGCACGGGCCACACGATCCACAGCGCGGCCGCCAGCAACACGACGCCGAAGAACACCTTCACGCCATCCATCCACGCGCCCGCGCGCGGAAGCACCGATCCCGCGCCCAGCCCGATCACAAGCAAGGGCACGCCGAGCCCGATACCCATCGCGAACAGCGCCGCGCCGCCGAGCACCGCGTTGCCCGTATGCGCGATGAACGCGAGCACCGCGAACAGCGGCGCCGTCATGCACGCGCCGACGACGAGCGCGGACAGCGCGCCCATCACCGCGACCGCCGCGAACTTGCCGCCGCTGCGCTTCTGCGATGCCTCGTTCACGCCGCTCTGCCAACGCTCCGGCAAGGTGATATCGACGCCCGAAATCAGCGCCACGGCGAACACCGCGAGCAGCACGCCGAACGCGGACAGCACCCACGGGTTCTGCAACCACGCGCCAAGGCTCTGCCCGACCAGCGCCGCCGCGATGCCCAGTACCGTGTACACCAGCGCCATCCCGACGACATACGACAACGACAACGCGAAGCCGCGTCCACGCGTCACGCGCGCGCCTTCACCGACGATGATCGCGGAGAGAATCGGGATCATCGGATAGGAACAGGGCAACAGGCTGAGCACCATGCCCGCGAGGAAATACAGTCCGACGACGGTGAAGAAGCCGCCGCCTTCGAGCATCGATTGCGCGTAATCGGCGCTGGTCGCGCGTTCGAACCACGATTGGCTCGTATCGGACTGGACAGGCTTGGCGGGCGTCGCGCCTGCGGGCTGAAGCGCATCGCCACGCACGCGATACGTCTTTTCCATCGGCGGATAGCAAATGCCCTGATCCGCGCAACCTTGCGACGTCACGGCCAGTTCGAACGGAACTTTCGCCTGCGTCACCGGAATGCGGATCAGCAGTTCGCCGCGATACGTCTCGACATCCTTGTTGAACGTCTGGTCGAAGTGAACCTTGCCCGCCGGCAACTGCGCCGCGCCGATCGTCGCGTCGCCGCTCTTCACCGCGAAGGAAAAGCGCTCGCGGTACATGTAGTAGCCGTCGGCGATCTTGTATCGGACGTCGACTTCGCCGGGCTGCTCGGAGGCGCTGAATTTGAACGCGACGGAGGGATCGAGAAAGTCGTCGGCCGCGCGGGCGACGCCGCCCGTGACCGCCGCCATCGCGACGAGAAGCATGAATGCGCTGAAGAACCGACGCGCGATGATTCGGGAACGCTCAAACATGAAGAGGACGCTGCGTTTCTGCATTGACCCACTGCCCATAGCCCGGCGAGGCATCGACCTGCCAGACGAGGATTTCGGGTGTTTCATAGGGATGCTGCGATTCCACGAAGCGCTGCAACTCGTCGCTGCGCGCGACGCTCGTTTTGAACAGCAACTGCACTTCGTCGGACGACTCGAGCACGCCCTTCCAGTGATATTGGGACGCCACCGCGCCCAGATTCGTCACACACGCGGCGAGACGCGCGTCGAGCACGGCGCGAGCGAGCGCATCGGCCGCGGCGGAATCGGGCAGCGTGGACAGCATCAGGACGACGGGGACGTTCAATCAGAACTCCGATCAGGCTTGGAGGATAGTTCCGTATCGTAGCATTGGCGGCTTTCGCGCATCTTTTCGCGGCGGTGCGTGAAAATCCGCCGCGCAAAAACAAAAGGCCAAGCTCAGCTTGGCCTTTTGCAAGATTCGATGCAGAACCGATTTACTCGGCTTCTTGCATTTCTTCCGTTTCTTCGACTTCCGGGCGATCCATCAGTTGGACCAGCGCCATCGGTGCGTTGTCGCCGACGCGGAAACCGAACTTCAGGATGCTCAGGTAGCCGCCCGGACGGTTCGCGTAACGCGGGCCGAGGACTTCGAACAGCTTCGTGACCGAATCACGATCGCGCAGGCGGTTGAACGCCAGACGACGGTTCGCGAGCGACGGCTTCTTGCCCCGCGTGATGAGGGGCTCGACGACCTTACGCAGTTCCTTGGCCTTCGGCAGCGTCGTCTTGATGACTTCGTGCTCGATGAGCGAATTCGACATATTGCGGAGCATTGCCAGACGATGGCTGCTCGTGCGGTTCAGTTTCCGCAGACCATGCTTATGACGCATTTTCAGTTCCTTTTACAAGTTTAGAGCCAGCTCTTCTATTGCGCCCTTGGATTGGGTGCACGGGCCGGTCGGAGAAAAAGCAAGACGCGGATTCTAAAGGAAAATCCGCGTCTTTGCCAGTAACGCTTGATGCTGCCTGATTACTTGTCGAGACCAGCCGGCGGCCAGTTTTCGAGCTTCATACCGAGCGTCAGACCGCGCGAAGCCAAGACTTCCTTGATTTCGTTCAACGACTTGCGGCCCAGGTTCGGCGTCTTCAGCAGTTCGTTTTCCGTACGCTGGATCAGGTCGCCGATGTAGTAGATGTTCTCGGCCTTCAGGCAGTTCGCGGAACGAACCGTGAGTTCGAGGTCATCGACCGGACGCAGCAGGATCGGATCGATCTGCGGCGCGCGCGACGGCGCTTCCGCCGCTGCTTCGGTGCCTTCCAGCGCCGCGAACACGGACAGCTGATCGACCAGAATGCGAGCCGACTGGCGGATCGCTTCTTCCGGCGAGATCACGCCGTTGGTCTCGATGTTCATCACGAGCTTGTCGAGGTCGGTACGCTGTTCGACACGCGCGCTTTCCACGGCGTAGCTCACGCGGCGAACCGGCGAGAACGACGCATCCAGCACGATACGGCCGATGATCTTGGCCGACTCTTCGCCATAACAACGCACGTTGCCCGGCACATAGCCGCGGCCCTTTTCGACCTTGATCTGAACGTCGAGCTTGCCGCCCTTCGACAGATGCGCGATCACGTGTTCCGGGTTGATGATCTCGCAATCATGCGCGAGTTCGATATCGCCGGCCGTGACAACGCCTTCGCCTTCCTTGCGCAGCGTCACCGTGACTTCATCACGGTTGTGCAGCTTGAAGACGACGCCCTTCAGGTTCAACAGCAGGTTGACCACATCCTCTTGCACACCGTCGAGCGTCGAATATTCATGCACGACGCCTGCGATCGTCACTTCGGTCGGCGCGTAGCCGATCATCGACGACAGCAGCACGCGCCGAAGCGCGTTACCCAAGGTGTGGCCATAGCCGCGTTCGAACGGCTCCATAACCACTTTCGCGTGGCTTTCGCCAAGCGATTCAACTGCAATGATCTTGGGCTTCAACAAACTGGTTTGCATAGGTTTTCCTTTTCAATACCCTCGGCTCGTTACACCGATAAGGCTGACCGGTAACAACCTGAAAATAAACAGCCGAGGTCGCACTTTTGCCTCAGGCAAACGCACCGCCCCGGCTGCTAATCCGATTACCGAGCGATTAACGCGAATACAATTCGACGATCAGACTTTCGTTGATGTCGCCAGCGATATCGCTGCGCTCAGGCATCGACTTGAACGTGCCTTCGAACTTCTTCGCGTCGACCGCAACCCAGCTCGGCATGCCGCCTTGCTCAGCCAGCGACAGCGCTTCGACGATACGCGCCTGCTTGCGCGACTGCTCGCGCACGGAGACGACATCGCCCGACTTCACTTGCAGCGACGGGATGTTCGCGACCTGGCCGTTCACGAGGATCGACTTGTGGCTCACGAGCTGACGTGCTTCAGCGCGCGTCGAGCCGAAGCCCATGCGATACACGACGTTGTCGAGACGCGACTCGAGCAATTGCAGCAGGTTTTCGCCCGTCGGGCCCTTGCGGCGGTCGGCTTCGGCGAAGTAGCGGCGGAACTGACGTTCCAGCACGCCGTAAATACGCTTCACTTTCTGCTTTTCGCGCAACTGGGTGCCGTAGTCGGACGTACGCGCGCCCGAGGTACGGCCGTGCTGGCCGGGCTTGCTGTCGAGCTTGCACTTGTCAGCGAGCGAGCGGCGTGCGCTCTTCAGGAACAGATCTGTGCCTTCGCGGCGGGACAGTTTTGCTTTGGGACCGGTATAGCGTGCCACTTTGCATCCTTAAATATTGATCACGCACACTGAAGCGATGCTTCGGTCTGCGCTAGTTCGAACCCTTTGGGCCGAACGGTGGGCTTAGTCAAAACTAAATCTATAACGCACGAAACCCGCCGATACTTTCGCATCGACAGGAAACATGCGGCAGCGTCGACGTACTTTAGATACGACGGCGCTTCGGCGGACGGCAGCCGTTGTGCGGGACCGGCGTCACGTCGGAGATCGCGGTGATCTTGATGCCAAGACCATGCAGCGCGCGCACCGCCGATTCGCGGCCAGGACCGGGGCCCTTGATCCGCACTTCGAGGTTCTTCACGCCGTATTCCATTGCCACGCGGCCAGCCGATTCCGCTGCGACCTGAGCTGCAAACGGCGTCGACTTACGCGAGCCCTTGAAACCCTGGCCACCCGAGGTCGCCCATGCCAGCGCGTTACCTTGACGGTCGGTGATCGTGATAATGGTGTTGTTGAACGACGCGTGAACGTGAACCACGCCCTCGGCGACGTTCTTCTTGACCTTCTTGCGAACGCGTTGCGCCGCGGAGTTGTTCGAAGCCTTAGCCATTACGTTTTCCTGTAACTGTCAGTTCCGCTTACTTCTTCAGCGATTGCGCTGCACGACGCGGGCCCTTACGGGTACGTGCGTTCGTACGCGTACGCTGGCCACGCAGGGGCAGACCCTTGCGATGGCGCATGCCGCGGTAGCAACCCAAGTCCATCAGGCGCTTGATGTTCATCGTCACTTCACGGCGCAGATCGCCTTCGACGATGAACTTGCCCACTTCGTCACGCAACTTTTCGAGGTCTGCGTCGGTGAGGTCCTTGACCTTCTTCGAAAATTCCACACCAGCAGCGGTGCAAATGCCGCGCGAGCGCGTGCGTCCGATGCCGAAGATTGCCGTCAGGCCGATCTCGGTATGCTGGTGATTCGGGATGTTAACCCCTGCGATACGAGCCATTGTTTTTCCTCAAACAAAAAGCGCAAGCAAAAGCGCGGCGTTCAGCCTTGACGCTGTTTGTGGCGCGGATCAGAGCTGCAAATCACGCGCACAACGCCCTTGCGCTTGATGATCTTGCAATTGCGGCAAATGCGCTTAACCGATGCCATCACTTTCATGATATTACCCTTTTTTCTAAATCACTTCGCCCGGAACACGATCCGTGCACGAGACAGATCGTAAGGCGTCAGTTCGACCGTAACCTTGTCGCCCGGCAGGATGCGGATGTAGTGCATCCGCATCTTTCCAGAAATATGCCCCAGAACGACATGGCCATTTTCCAATTTCACCCGGAAAGTAGCGTTGGGAAGGTTTTCGATGACCTCACCCTGCATCTGGATTACATCGTCTTTGGCCATAGTTCTAAATCAACGCATCGGGACGTTGCCGCCCTTGAAGTTAGCCTTCTTGAGCAGCGACTCATATTGTTGCGACATCACGTACGACTGAACTTGAGCCATGAAGTCCATCGTGACGACGACAATGATCAGTAGCGACGTTCCACCAAAATAAAACGGCACGTTCCAGCGCAACACCAGAAACTCAGGCAGCAGGCACACGAATACGATGTAGATCGCACCGGCCAGCGTCAAACGCGTGAGGATGCGGTCGATATACCGTGCAGTCTGATCGCCCGGACGGATACCCGGAACGAATGCACCGCTCTTCTTCAAGTTGTCGGCGGTCTCACGGCTGTTGAACACCAAAGCGGTGTAGAAGAAGCAGAAGAAGACGATCGCCAACGCATACAGCAGCACGTACACCGGTTGGCCGGGCTTGATAGCATCGGCCACGCTGTGCAGCGTGTTTGCGAACCAGTTGGTACGCGTACCCGAACTGAACCAGTTCAGGATGGTTGCCGGGAAGAGGATGATCGACGACGCGAAGATCGGCGGAATCACACCCGACATGTTCAACTTGAGCGGCAGATGAGACGACTGTCCACCGTAAATCTTGTTACCGACCTGGCGCTTCGCATAGTTCACGAGGATCTTGCGCTGACCGCGTTCGATGAACACGACCAGATACGTGACCGCCGCGATCAGCACGACGATGATGATCGCCGAGATGATGCTCATCGAACCGGTGCGAACCAGCTCGAACAGACCACCGATTGCATTCGGGAAGCCTGCCGCGATACCGCCGAAGATGATGATCGAGATACCGTTGCCGAGACCGCGCTCCGTGATCTGCTCACCCAGCCACATCAGGAACATCGTGCCCGTCACCAGCGTCACGACCGTCGTGAGACGGAACACCATGCCGGGGTCGATCACCAGTCCGGGCTGGTTTTCCAGCGCGACTGCGATACCGAACGCCTGGAAAGTAGCCAGAACCACCGTGAAGATACGCGTGTACTGCGTAATCTTCCGCTGACCCGCCTGCCCTTCCTTCTTCAAGGCCTCCATTTGCGGCGACACGATCGACAGCAACTGCATGATGATCGAGGCCGAAATGTAGGGCATGATGCCCAGCGCAAAGATCGTGAATCGGGACAGTGCGCCACCCGAGAACATGTTGAACATGCCCAGGATGCCGCCCGACTGGCTTTGGAACAACTTCGCCAGCTGATCCGGATCGATGCCGGGAACCGGAATGTGCGCACCAATGCGGTAGACGATCAGCGCAAGCAGCAAAAAGATTGCACGCTTACGCAGATCGCCGAATTTCGCCGCGCTTCGACCGGGTTTTGCGAGACTCGGGCTGTTAGCCAAGAACCTTCTCCGATGCTAGTGCTAGTAACGGCGAAAGCACGTTACTCGGCGAACGAGCCGCCAGCGGCTTCGATTGCTGCACGGGCGCCCGCCGTTGCCGACAGACCCTTCACCGTGACCTTGCGCGTGATCTCGCCGGTCTTGATGATCTTCGCGCTCTTGATGAGCTCGCCGACCAGACCCGCTTGCTTCAGCGCCAGGAGATCGATTTCGTCGACCGGCAGCTTTTCCAGGTCATTCAGATTCACTTCACCGACGAATTCCTTCGTCAGCGAGGTGAAGCCGCGCTTCGGCAGACGACGCTGCAGAGGCATCTGACCGCCTTCGAAGCCGACCTTGTGGAAGCCGCCCGAACGCGATTTCTGACCCTTGTGGCCGCGGCCAGCGGTCTTGCCGAGGCCCGAACCGATCCCGCGACCAACGCGACGCTTTGCGTGCTTCGCGCCTTCTGCAGGCTTCAGGTTATTCAATTCCATGTTTAACTCCTTGGATGCTTGGTCGGCCGCTTAGGCGATGACCTTAACGAGGTACGAGACCTTGTTGATCATCCCGCGCACTGCCGGCGTGTCCTGCAACTCGGAGACCGAGTTCAGGCGACGCAGGCCGAGGCCACGCACCGTAGCACGGTGCGTTTCGCGGGTCCCGATCAGGCTCTTGACGAGCTGAACCTTGACAGTTTTTTCAGACATGGTGACCACCTTAGCCCAGAATGTCTTCGACGGACTTACCACGCTTCGCCGCGATGTCTGCCGGGGTCGACTGCTTGCGCAGGCCGTCCAGCGTCGCACGAACGAGGTTGTACGGGTTCGTCGAACCGTGGCTCTTGGCCACAACGTTTTGAACGCCCATCACGTCGAACACGGCGCGCATCGGGCCGCCGGCGATCACGCCCGTACCATCCTTCGCCGGAGCGAGGAGGACTGCGGATGCGCCGTGCTTACCGTGCACTTCGTGTTGCAGCGTGCCGTTCTTCAGGGGCACCTTGAACATGTTGCGGCGGGCTTGTTCCATTGCCTTTTGAACGGCAACCGGAACTTCCTTCGCCTTGCCCTTGCCCATGCCCATGCGGCCATCGCCGTCGCCGACCACGGTCAGAGCGGCGAAACCGAGAATCCGGCCGCCCTTCACAACCTTGGTCACGCGGTTGACCGCGATCATCTTTTCGCGCAGGCCGTCGTCGCGTTCGTCAGCCTGAACTTTCGCTTGCATCTTTGCCATGACGAATTCTTCCCTTAGAACTTGAGCCCGGCTTCACGCGCCGCATCAGCCAGCGCCTTGACGCGGCCGTGGTAGCGGAAACCCGAGCGGTCGAAGGCGACGGATTCGATGCCGGCTGCCTTGGCCTTTTCGGCGATACGCTTGCCGATCAGGGTCGCGGCAGTGACGTTGCCGCCCTTGCCCGACTTGTCGGCCAGTTCAGCGCGCACTTCAGCTTCCAGCGTCGAGGCGCTTGCCACGACCTTCGTGCCGCATGCTGAGAACACTTGCGCATAGATATGCGTATTCGTGCGATGCACGGCCAGACGCGGAACCTGCAGCTCAGCGAGCTTGATACGCGTCTGACGAGCGCGGCGCAGGCGAGATTGAGTCTTATCCATGATTGCGCACCCTTACTTCTTCTTCGTTTCTTTGAGGATCACGACCTCGTCGGAATAGCGCACGCCCTTGCCCTTGTACGGCTCAGGCGGACGATAGCCGCGCACTTCTGCTGCGGTCTGTCCGACTTTCTGCTTGTCGATCCCCTTGATCACGATTTCGGTCTGCGACGGGGTTTCAGCCTTGACGCCTTCCGGCATCTGGTGCACCACGGGGTGCGAGAAACCCAGCGACAGGTTCAGCTTGTCGCCTTGCGCTTGCGCACGATAACCGACGCCAACCAGCGTCAGCTTGCGCTCGAAACCCTTGGTAACGCCCTGCACCATGTTCGCCACTAGGGCGCGCATCGTGCCGGACATCGCGTTTGCTTCGCGGCTTTCATCCGTCGGGGCCAGCTTCAGGGTGCCGTTCTCGTTCGTCAGCGCGACCAGCTTGTTAGCCGGTTGCGAGATCGTGCCGAGCGGACCCTTCACCGTGATGACGTCGCCCTTGATCGCCACTTCCGCGCCTTGCGGCAGCGTAATCGGGCTTTTACCTACTCGAGACATGTTTCTTCTCCTTAGGCGTTAAGCGACGTAGCAGATGACTTCGCCGCCGACGCCGGTCTGGCGCGCCTTGCGGTCGGTCATCACACCCTTCGGCGTCGACACGATTGCAACGCCCAGGCCATTCATGACCTGCGGGATGTCGTTGCGACCGCGGTACACGCGCAGGCCAGGCTTCGAGACGCGCTCGAGGCGCTCGATGACCGGACGGCCGGCGTAGTACTTCAACGCGATGTTCAATTCCGTCTTCGCGCCTTCAGCCTTGACCGCGAAGTCGTCGATATAACCTTCGCCCTTCAAAACCTGCGCAATCGCAACCTTGACTTTAGACGAGGGCATCGTCACCGAAACCTTCTCGACCATCTGCGCGTTGCGGATGCGAGTCAGCATATCGGCGATAGGATCACTCATGCTCATCTTATGTTTCTCCTATTACCAGCTCGCCTTGGTCAGGCCGGGGATTTCGCCGCGGAAAGCGATTTCACGAATCTTGCCGCGCGCGAGTCCGAACTTGCGGAACGTGCCACGCGGACGACCCGTGATCGCGCAGCGGTTACGCTTGCGAGTCGGATTCGAGTTACGCGGCAGTTGTTGAAGCGCCAGGCGGGCGAAGTAACGCTCTTCGTCCGACTTGCTTGCGTCGTCGATCACAGCCTTCAGCTCAGTACGCTTCGGAGCGTACTTGGCTGCCAGGCGCGCGCGCTTCTTTTCACGTTCGATCAGTGCCAGTTTAGCCACGGTAACCTCAGTTTCTGAACGGGAACTTGAAGCCGGCGAGCAATGCCTTTGCTTCTTCGTCGGTCTTCGCGGTCGTCGTGATGCTGATGTTCAGCCCACGCAGCGCGTCGATCTTGTCGTAGTCGATTTCGGGGAAAATGATTTGCTCTTTCACACCGATGTTGTAGTTACCACGGCCGTCGAACGCCTTGCCCGACACGCCACGGAAGTCGCGCACGCGAGGCAGCGCAACCGTCACGAAACGGTCCAGGAATTCGTACATGGCATTGCCACGCAGGGTAACCATTGTGCCGATCGGGTAGCCTTCACGGATCTTGAAGCCAGCGATTGCCTTACGCGACTTGGTGATAACCGGCTTCTGGCCAGCGATCTTCGTCAGGTCGCCAACGGCGTGCTCAAGAACCTTCTTGTCGGCGACGGCTTCGCCAAGACCCATGTTCAGGGTGATCTTGGTGAGGCGCGGCACTTCCATGATGGACTTGTAACCGAACTTTTTAACCAGTTGCGGCACAACCTTTTCTTTATAAATCTCTTGCAGACGAGCCATTTTTTAACTCCGCGTCAGGCGTTGAGCGTGGCGCCGGTCGACTTCAAGAAGCGAACCTTCTTGAAGTCTTCGACCTTGATGCCAACGTGCGATGCCTTGCCGTTCGCGTCGACCAATGCGACGTTCGAAATATGCAGCGGCATCGATTTGGCTTCCACACCGCCCGTCGTACCCTTCATCGGGTTCGGCTTCACGTGCTTCTTGACGAGGTTGATACCCTCGACGGTGACACAGTCTTCCGCAACGACCAGCACGGTACCGCGCTTGCCCTTGTCTTTGCCGGTCGTGACGATGACTTCGTCACCCTTGCGAATCTTGTTCATCGCGACTCCTTACAGCACTTCCGGCGCGAGCGAAACGATCTTCATGAATCGTTCGCTACGCAGTTCACGCGTGACCGGCCCAAAAATACGCGTGCCGATCGGCTCGAGCTTCGTGTTCAGCAGAACGGCGGCATTGCCGTCGAACTTGATGAGCGAGCCATCCTGGCGACGCACGCCCTTGGCCGTACGAACGACCACGGCGTTGTAGATTTCGCCCTTTTTCACGCGTCCGCGCGGCGTCGCTTCTTTGACGGTCACCTTGATGATGTCGCCAATGCTTGCGTAACGACGCTTCGAGCCGCCGAGCACCTTGATGCACATGACTTCACGCGCACCCGTGTTGTCGGCCACTTCAAGCCGAGTTTCGGTCTGGATCATGGTTTATCTTTCCCAACTTAATCCGATTGCACCACCATGGCACAGTCGGTCAGTCTTGGTCCCGTCAGCCAAATGGCTGCTTGGGTTAGAACGGGCAGCAACGGCAGACGAAACCCGCCATCGCAATCCGGTGAATCTGTCGACTCAGGCTGGCGCCCAAGCCGGCTTCCCCCACCAATTTCGCCCGCGACGGGGCTCCCACAAAGAGGCAAGACCAAGATTATAACAAATAATCTCGGTCTTGCAAGCGAAACTTACTGCGACACTACTTACTTCCGCATCGCGGCACTACTGCTTCTGCTTTAGATCACGCGAGCCGCTTCAACCAGCTTCGACACAACCCAAGCTTTCGTCTTCGAAATCGGACGTGTTTCCTGGATTTCGACGAGATCGCCTTCGTTGTACGTGTTCGCGTCATCGTGCGCGTGGTACTTCTTGGAACGCACGACGTACTTGCCGTAGATCGGATGCTTCACGCGGTGCTCGACCAGGACGGTGACCGTCTTGTCCATCTTGTTGCTGACGACCTTGCCGACCAGCGTCCGCTTGAGCGAGGTTTTCACGCTATCGTTCATTTCTGGTTCGCCTTCTCGGTCATGACGGTCCGCACACGCGCGATGTCGCGACGGACCTTCTTCAGCTGGCTCGTGTTGGTGAGCTGCTGGGTCGCGAGTTGCATACGCAGGCCAAATTGCGCCTTCAGCAGGTCCGACAGCTCTTGATTGAGCGCGGACTGGTCTTTCTGGCGAAGTTCAGTTGCCTTCATCATTTACTCCTTAGGCGCCGAGCTGGCGGACCACGAAGTACGTCTTGAGCGGCAGCTTGGCTGCAGCCAGATGGAACGCTTCGCGCGCCAGTTCTTCGGTGACACCGTCCATTTCGTACAGCATCTTGCCCGGTTGGATTTCTGCGACGTAGTACTCCGGGTTACCCTTACCGTTACCCATACGTACTTCGGCCGGCTTTTGCGAAATCGGCTTGTCCGGGAAAATGCGGATCCAGATCCGGCCGCCACGCTTGATGTGACGCGTCATCGCACGACGTGCAGCTTCGATTTGACGCGCGGTCAAACGGCCGCGACCGATAGCCTTCAGACCGTATTCACCGAACGACACTGCGTTGCCGCGCGTCGCCTTGCCGGTGTTACGACCTTTCTGCTCTTTGCGATACTTTCTGCGTTTCGGTTGCAGCATCGTTATTCTCCACTCTTCGCGTCACCGCCGGCACCGCCGCGACGTGCACCGCCCGGCGCGCCTTCGCCGTCACGGCGCGGACGGCGATCGCCACCCGGACGTGCGTTGCGGCGCGGACGCTTTTCTTCGGCCACTTCTTCCACGACCGGCGCATCGTTGCGGCCCAGCGTGTCGCCCTTGTAGACCCACACCTTCACGCCGATGATGCCGTACGTCGTCTTGGCTTCGGACGTTGCGTAGTCGATATCCGCACGCAGCGTATGGAGGGGCACGCGACCTTCGCGATACCACTCGGTACGAGCGATTTCGATACCGTTCAGACGGCCCGCGCTCATGATCTTGATGCCTTGAGCACCGAGACGCATCGCGTTTTGCATCGCGCGCTTCATCGCACGGCGGAACATGATCCGGCGTTCGAGCTGCTGCGTGATGGAGTCAGCGATGAGCTGAGCGTCCGTTTCCGGCTTGCGGATTTCTTCGATGTTGACGTGAACCGGAACGCCCATGCGCTTTTGCAGCTCGGCCTTCAGCGATTCGATGTCTGCACCCTTCTTGCCGATGACGACGCCCGGACGCGAACTGTAAATCGTGATGCGCGCGTTCTTCGCCGGACGCTCGATCACGACGCGGCCGACCGAAGCGTTCTTCAGCTTCTTCTTCAGATATTCACGAACACCGATGTCTTCCTGCAACATCGCCGCGAAATTGTTGTTGTTCGCGTACCAGCGCGAAGCCCAATTGCGGCTGACGGCCAAACGGAAGCCAGTCGGATGAATTTTCTGTCCCATCGTATGGCTCCTTAATTCCCGACCGTCACAGTGATGTGACAGGATTGCTTCTCGATGCGGTTACCGCGACCCTTAGCGCGTGCGGTAAAACGCTTCAGCGAAGCAGCCTTGTCGACGTAGATGCTCGTGATCTTGAGCTCGTCGATATCGGCGCCTTCGTTGTGTTCCGCATTCGCGATCGCAGACAGCACGACCTTCTTGACGATACCCGCCGCCTTCTTCGGCGAGAACGTCAGAACGTTCAGCGCCTTGTCGACCGGCAGACCACGGATCTGGTCAGCCACAAGGCGCGTTTTCTGCGCCGAGATGCGGGCACCGCGATGAATTGCCTTCACTTCCATCTTGATTGCCCCTTATTTCTTGGCCTTCTTGTCGACCGCGTGACCCTTGAACGTACGGGTCAGTGCGAACTCGCCAAGCTTGTGGCCGACCATGTTTTCCGTGACGTACACCGGAACATGTTGACGGCCGTTATGAACAGCGATCGTCAGACCGATGAAGTCCGGCAGAATCGTCGAACGACGCGACCAGGTTTTGATTGGCTTCTTATCGCGCGTCGATGCGGCTGCCTCAACTTTCTTCAGCAAATGAGCGTCGCAGAACGGACCTTTTTTAGCAGAACGTGTCATTGCTTACTCCTTAACGCTTGTGACGGCGCTGGACGATCATCGTCGTCGTGCGCTTGTTGCTGCGGGTGCGATAACCCTTCGTCGGCGTGCCCCACGGGCTCACCGGATCGCGACCTGCTGCCGTCTTACCTTCACCACCGCCGTGCGGGTGATCGACCGGGTTCATTGCAACACCACGCACCGTCGGACGGATACCGCGCCAGCGATTCGCACCGGCCTTACCGATCTGGCGGAGGCTGTGCTCTTCGTTGCCCACTTCGCCGATGGTCGCGCGGCACTCGACGTGCACGCGGCGGATTTCGCCCGAGCGCAGACGCACCTGAGCGTAGACGCCTTCGCGAGCCAGCAGCATGGCGGACGTACCAGCCGAACGCGCCATTTGCGCGCCCTTGCCCGGCAGCATCTCGATGCAGTGGATCGTCGTACCGACCGGGATGTTGCGGATCGGCAGGGTGTTGCCTGCGCGGATCGGCGCTTCCGAACCGGACATCAGCTGCGTACCGACCGTCACGCCCTTCGGCGCGATGATATAGCGGCGCTCGCCGTCTGCGTACAGAACCAGCGCGATGTTCGCGCTACGGTTCGGGTCGTACTCGAGACGTTCGACCTTCGCTGCGATGCCGTCCTTGTTGCGACGGAAATCGACGATACGATAGTGTTGCTTGTGACCACCACCCTGGTGACGCGTGGTGATACGGCCGTTGTTGTTACGGCCCGCCGACTTGGATTGCGAGTCGAGCAGCTCTGCGTGCGGCTTGCCCTTATGCAGATCCTTGTTGACGATCTTGACCATCGCGCGGCGACCCGGCGAGGTCGGCTTAACTTTCACGATTGCCATGATTACTTGGCCTCCGCTTCAAAGTTGATTTCCTGGCCGGGCTTCAGGCAGACGTACGCCTTCTTCACGTCCTTGCGCTTGCCGTTGAAGCGGCCAAAGCGCTTTGCCTTGCCCTTCGTGACGAGCACGTTGACGGAATTGACTTCGACCTTGAACAGCAGCTCGACAGCAGCCTTCACTTCCTGCTTCGTGGCGTCCGGTGCGACTTCGAACACAACTTGCTCGTTCTTGTCGGCAACCAGCGTCGCCTTTTCGGAGATCACCGGCGCGAGCAGAACTTGCATCAAACGATGATCGTTTTTGCGAACTTCGCTCATGACAGCAACTCCTCGATCTGAGCGACCGCAGCCTTCGTGATCAGCACTTTCTTGAAGTAGATCAGCGAGAGCGGGTCGGCGTAACGCGGCTCGACAACGGTCACGTGGGCCAGGTTGCGCGACGCGAGGTACAGGTTTTCGTCGACCGTGTCGGTGATGACCAGCACGGAATCGAGACCCATAGCCTTGAATTTTTCAGCCAACAGCTTGGTCTTCGGGGCTTCGAGCGTGAGCTCTTCCACAACCGAGATACGGCCTTCGCGAGCCAACTGCGAGAAGATCGAGCGCAGACCCGCGCGATGCATCTTCTTGTTGACCTTGTGCGAGAAGTTTTCTTCCGGCGAATTCGGGAAGATGCGACCACCGCCACGCCACAACGGGCTCGACGACATACCGGCACGAGCGCGGCCCGTACCCTTCTGACGCCACGGCTTCTTGGTGGTGTGCTTGACTTGTTCGCGGTCCTTCTGAGCGCGATTGCCGCTACGTGCGTTCGCTTGATAAGCGACGACGACCTGGTGAATCAGGGCTTCGTTGTAATCGCGACCGAACACGACGTCCGATGCGTTCACGCCAGCGCCTTCCTGACCATTGGCATTCAGGAGCTTAAGTTCCATTATTTCGCTCCTTTCACAGCACGCGTCTTGACGGCCGGGGTCACGAAGACCTTGCCGCCCTTCGCACCCGGAACAGCACCGCGGACGAGCAGCAGATTGCGCTCAGCGTCGATGCGGGCGATTTCGAGATTTTGGACCGTGACGGTCTCGTCACCGAGGTGACCCGTCATGCGCTTGCCCGGGAACACGCGACCCGGATCCTGCGCCATACCGATCGAACCCGGAACGTTGTGCGAACGCGAGTTACCGTGCGTCGCGCGACCCGAGGCGAAGTTGTAGCGCTTGATCGTGCCGGCGTAGCCCTTACCGATCGACGTGCCTTGCACATCGACCTTCTGGCCGACTTCGAAAATATCCGTAGCGATGACAGCGCCGTTCGACAGCTCGCCTGCCTTGGCTGCATCGATATGGAATTCCTTGAGGATTTCACCGGCTTGAACACCGGCTTTGGCGAGATGGCCCGCCAGCGGCTTCGTCACGCGCGAAGCGCGGCGAGCACCGAATGCAACCTGAACGGCGGTATAACCATCCGTTTCAACGGTCTTGATCTGCGTCACGCGGTTGTCCGACACGTCCAGCACGGTGACGGGGATCGAATCCCCTTCAGGCGTGAAGATACGGGTCATGCCAACCTTGCGACCTACGAGTCCAAGGCTCATCGTTTTCTCCATTCCCGACTGCGATTGGTCGGGGCTGATTTACAAATGCCGGCTGCGTTACGAAAAACTGGGTCGGCTATTCTTGCACCACTTCCGCGTCTTTGCTATACATAGACACGGAAAAGCTTTGAAGTATAGCAAGGCTTTTCCGTTTCAGCAAGCAATTCAATGACTTAGCTCCTCCGGACAATCCGGAAGAGCTTAAAGACTCACTGGAAGACTTACTGCAGCTTGATTTCGACGTCGACGCCTGCCGGCAGGTCGAGCTTCATCAGCGCGTCGACGGTCTTGTCCGTCGGATCGACGATGTCCATCAGGCGCTGGTGGGTACGGATTTCGAGCTGGTCGCGCGACGTCTTGTTGACGTGCGGCGAACGCAGAATGTCAAAACGCTGAATACGCGTCGGCAGCGGCACCGGGCCACGGGCGATTGCGCCAGTCCGCTTCGCGGTATCGACGATTTCGGCTGCCGATTGATCGATCAGGCGATAGTCGAAAGCCTTCAGACGAATGCGGATTTTCTGGTTCTGCATGACAAATTCCTTGGAAAGAGCGAGGCGGTGTTGCACCGCACATTGGGCAAAAGAGCGTGGGACCGGGCGCACGCGGAGAGCGAACGCCCGGTCCCGGTCTGTACTGCTACAGCGTTACGGCAACTTCAATCGAGCAACGCCCGGAAAATCCGGGAAAGCCCAATATATTACTCGATAATCTTAGCGACGACACCAGCGCCGACGGTACGACCGCCTTCACGGATAGCGAAGCGCAGACCTTCTTCCATGGCGATCGGGTTGATCAGCTTGACCGTGATCGACACGTTGTCGCCCGGCATCACCATTTCCTTGTCCTTCGGCAGCTCGATCGAGCCCGTCACGTCCGTCGTACGGAAGTAGAACTGCGGACGGTAGTTGTTGAAGAACGGCGTGTGACGGCCACCTTCGTCCTTGCTCAGCACGTACACTTCAGCCGTGAAGTGCGTGTGCGGGTTGATCGAACCCGGCTTGGCCAGCACCTGGCCACGCTCCACGTCTTCACGCTTCGTGCCGCGCAGCAGGATACCGACGTTGTCGCCTGCCTGACCTTGGTCGAGCAGCTTGCGGAACATTTCCACGCCCGTGCACGTCGTCTTCACCGTCGGCTTGATACCGACGATTTCGATTTCTTCGCCGACCTTGACGATGCCGCGCTCGACGCGACCCGTCACCACCGTGCCGCGACCCGAGATCGAGAACACGTCTTCCACCGGCATCAGGAACGAGCCGTCAACTGCGCGTTCCGGCGTCGGGATGTACGTGTCCAGTGCGTCTGCCAGACTCATGATCGCCACTTCGCCCAGTTCGCCCTTGTCGCCTTCCAGCGCGAGCTTTGCCGAACCCTTGATGATCGGGGTGTCGTCGCCCGGGAAGTCGTACTTCGACAGAAGTTCGCGCACTTCCATTTCGACGAGCTCGAGCAGTTCGGCGTCGTCGACCATGTCGCACTTGTTCAGGAACACGATGATGTAAGGCACGCCGACCTGGCGAGCCAGCAGGATGTGCTCACGCGTTTGCGGCATCGGGCCGTCAGCGGCCGAGCAAACCAGGATCGCGCCGTCCATCTGTGCCGCGCCCGTGATCATGTTCTTCACATAGTCAGCGTGGCCCGGGCAGTCGACGTGTGCGTAGTGGCGGTTAGCCGTTTCGTACTCGACGTGCGCGGTGTTGATGGTAATACCACGTGCCTTTTCTTCCGGCGCTGCGTCGATCTGGTCGTACGCTTTCGCCTCGCCGCCGAACTTCTGCGTGAGCACCGTCGTGATCGCTGCCGTCAGCGTGGTCTTGCCGTGGTCAACGTGACCGATCGTGCCCACGTTCACGTGCGGCTTGGTCCGCTCGAATTTACCTTTTGCCAT
>NZ_LFJJ01000088.1 GCF_001189365.1 Candidatus Burkholderia verschuerenii
GGCATGCCTCGCCTCACATAACCTCAACTTCCCGAACCGCCCGGTGCGGACCCGCACGCCGGGTGGTGTGGCAGGGTGGTGTGGCAGGGGACCGGCCAGCTTGCTGGCCGCCCCTATGCCGATCGTCCGTACGTTTCGCGTGCTGACGCAGTACGTCGACGCAAAAAAACCGGGCGCGCGGCCCGGTTTCTCTGACTGACATTCCGACAAATCAAAGCACGTAGCGCGACAAATCCTCGTCCTGCGCCACATCGCCCAATGCGCGATCCACATACGCCGCATCGATCTTCACCGGCGTGCCCGCGTGGTTGCCCGCCGCGAACGACACTTCCTCCAGCAACTTCTCGATCACCGTGTACAACCGCCGCGCGCCGATATTCTCGGTCTTCTCGTTCACCGAATAGGCGATTTCCGCGAGACGCCGAATACCGTCATCGGCGAAATCGAGTTCGACGCTTTCGGTCGCGAGCAAGGCCTTGTATTGCTTCACGAGGCTGGCATCGGTCGAGTTGAGAATCGATTCGAAGTCCTGCACGGACAGCGAATCCAGTTCGACGCGAATCGGGAAACGGCCTTGCAGTTCGGGAATCAGATCGCTCGGCTTGGCGAGATGAAACGCGCCGCTCGCGATAAACAGGATGTGGTCCGTCTTGATCATCCCGTATTTTGTGTTGATGGTCGTGCCTTCGACCAGCGGCAGCAGATCGCGCTGCACGCCCGCGCGCGATACTTCCGCGCCGCCCACTTCGCTGCGCGACGCGATCTTGTCGATTTCATCCAGAAACACAATGCCGTTCTGCTCGACGTTCTGCACGGCGCGGCTCTTGACCTCTTCGTCGTTGAGCAGCTTGCCGGCTTCCTCGTCGGTTAGCAGCTTGAGCGCTTCCTTGACCTTCACCTTGCGATGCGTCTTCTTGCCGCCGCCAATGTTCGCGAACATCGAGCGAATCTGCTCGGTCATGTCTTCCATGCCCGGCGGCCCCATGATGTCCATGCCGACTTGCGGCGCTTCGATATCGAGCTCGATTTCCTTGTCGTCCAGCGCGCCTTCGCGCAGGCGCTTGCGGAAAGTCTGACGCGTGGTGTTGTCGCCGCTTTCGCCGCTCGCCTCGACCGTGTTCGAGTTGAAACCGACCGGCCGCGCCGTCGGCAGCAGAATATCCAGAATGCGATCTTCCGCGCGATCCTCGGCCTTGGTGCGGACCTTCTTCATTTCGGTCTCGCGCGTCTGCTTCACCGAGATTTCGATCAGATCGCGCACGATGCTATCGACATCGCGGCCCACGTAGCCCACTTCCGTGAACTTGGTCGCTTCGATCTTGATGAACGGCGCATCCGCGAGCTTGGCGAGACGCCGCGCGATTTCGGTCTTGCCGACGCCGGTGGGTCCGATCATCAGGATGTTCTTCGGCGTGATTTCGCCGCGCAGCGGCTCGGCCACTTGCTGACGCCGCCAGCGATTGCGCAGCGCGACGGCAACCGCCTTCTTCGCGCGGCCCTGACCGATGATGTGCTTGTCGAGTTCGGAGACGATCTCGGAGGGAGTCATGGTGGTCATCGTCATAGTCCTTTATTCGATCGTCTCGATGACGCGGTTATGGTTGGTGTAGATGCACATGTCGCCCGCGATGGTCAGCGCCTTTTCGACGATATCGCGCGGCGCGAGCTCGGTGTTTTCCACCAGCGCCTGCGCGGCGGCCTGCGCATACGCGCCGCCCGAACCGATCGCCGCGATGCCGTGTTCGGGATCGAGCACGTCGCCGTTACCGGTGATGACGAGCGTCGTGTCCTTGTCGGCGGTGATCAGCATGGCTTCGAGACGGCGCAGCATGCGGTCGGTGCGCCAGTCCTTCGCCAGTTCGACGGCCGCGCGCGTCAGATTGCCCTGATGCTTTTCCAGCTTCGCCTCGAAGCGATCGAGCAGCGAGAACGCGTCGGCGGTGCCGCCGGCGAAGCCGACCAGCACCTTGCCGCCATAGATGCGGCGCACTTTCTTCGCGCCCCCTTTCATGACGATGTTGCCGAGCGTCACCTGACCATCGCCGCCGAGCGCAACCTTACCTTCGCGTCGCACGGAGACGATGGTCGTGCCGTGAAATTGTTCCATGTGCGTTCCTTGAGAAAACCAGTAGGACGCGCAGCGGTTCAAGTCATTCGCTTGCCGCCGCGCAGTCGAGAATTCGATGGAGTGCACGGCGCGGGGTTCCGCCGGGCCTGCATGCTCCGCCTGGAG
Source organism: Candidatus Burkholderia verschuerenii (assembly GCF_001189365.1). Classification (GTDB taxonomy): domain Bacteria; phylum Pseudomonadota; class Gammaproteobacteria; order Burkholderiales; family Burkholderiaceae; genus Caballeronia; species Caballeronia verschuerenii. The sequence continues at coordinate 2,234 of NZ_LFJJ01000088.1, forward strand.
CCGAGGCCGCGTGCCGACGGCGCCGCGCGCGCGTCCGGTTCCTGTTCATGCTTTCGCCGGACGCACCAGAAGCATTTTAGGGCGGCGCGGGAGATATCAAGACGTACGTCAGGCGTCCCGGCCGATCGGCCGCAAGAAAACGAAAAGGCATACGCCTGAAACGTATGCCTTTTTGGTGCGCTGCGCCGTAGCGGCGGCGCTGCGGCCCGGATGTGACTCGAATGCGACCCGAGACGGCGGCTTTTTTGCGGCGGCGACTCTCCCGTGGCGGGCAGACCCGCGACGAGTGCCTGCCGCCCGTGCTTCAGTCGCCGAAGAGCTTCTGACGCAGTTCGCGGCGTTCCTGCGCTTCGAGCGAAAGCGTGGCGGTCGGGCGCGCGATCAACCGGGGAATGCCGATCGGCTCGCCGGTTTCCTCGCACCAGCCGTAATCGCCGGATTCGATGCGCGCGAGGGATTGTTGCACCTTCTTCAGGAGCTTGCGTTCGCGATCGCGCGTGCGCAGTTCCAGTGCATGCTCTTCCTCGATGGTCGCGCGATCCGCCGGGTCCGGCACGATCACCGTCTCGCGAAGGTTTTCGGTCGTCTGGCCGGCATTCTTCAGAATGTCCGCCTGCAACTGTTCGAGCCGATTTTTGAAGAACGCGAGCTGTTCATCGTTCATGTAATCCTTCTCGCTCATCTTCAGGATTTCGGCTTCGGTCAAGAGTTTCGTTGTCATCTGCTTGCTTCTTCAATGTAAGGCGTCGTCTGCGCAACGCCCGCAACTGCGTTACCCGCACGCAGCGCTTCGGTACGCTGACAGCTACGCGTCACGATGCGGGGCCGAACTCCTCTGGAAACCGATATTGGATGATGCTCCGGATGTCGAAGCGCTGACTTGGCTCGTTATCCGGCCCCGGTGCTTTGCGCCGATTCGCCTTCCCCCGGTGAATCGAAACATCGTCCCGACGGGACATCCCTTCTCCTGTATCCGTCTGCGGCACGCTCAAGGACGCACGGTGGACGGATCAGCCCTTCTCCAGTGGGGCTGTATTGTAACTGAACCGCAATTTCCGACGACAACCGAGGAAAACCCTGTCGATTCGTGCCGGAATTTCAAAAATATAACGCCTCAACGTGCAAAAAGCGATGTCGCTTCGTGGTGACGGCTACACATCTGCAACGAAAGTCAACTGCGAAAAACGCCGCACACGGGGCCGGTTCGGCCTCGCGGCGGCGTATTGTCGATTCGTTTCTTTGCACCCGCATGTCGCCGCCCGCACTCGCCCGACGAACGAAGCGATTTGCGTGCCGAGCGCGCGCACGCGGCGCTTACTTCACCAGGCAGGCGTCGAGTCCGTCGGTGATCAGATCCTGCGGCAGTTCGATGCCGATGAACACCATCTTGCTGTTCTTCTTTTCGGCGGGCATCCATTTGCCGGCGAGGTCGCTGCCCATCATCTGATGCACGCCCTGGAACACGACCTTGCGATCGACGCCCTTCATATAGAGCACGCCCTTGTAGCGCAGCAGGCGCTCGCCGTAGATCTGCAGGATGCCGCCGAGGAAGTCCTCGAGGCGGTTCGGATCGAACGGCTTGTCGCTGCGATACACGAACGACTTGATCTTGTCGTCGTGATGCGCGTGATGATGATGGTGGTGATGCCCGTGTTCGTGGTCGTGGCTGTGATCGTGACCGCAGGTCGAATGATCGTGATCGTGGTCATGCGCGTGGTCATGATCGTGATCGTGCTCGTCTTCCGCGAGGAAATCCGGATCGATCTCGAGCTTCGAATTCAGGTTGAAGCCGCGCAGATCGAAGATTTCCTTGATGTCGGCATCGCCGAAATTCACGACCTTGATCGCCGCGCGCGGGTTCATGTGCAGCAGGCGGTGCTTGAGCGTGTCGAGCGTGGCGGCATCGACGAGATCGGACTTGGTGACGAACAGGCGGTCCGCGAAACCCACTTGCCGCTGCACGACTTCGTGCTGATCGAGCTGCGCGCCGGCGTGCTTGGCGTCGACCAGCGTGATGATCGCGTCGAGCAGGAATTCGTCGGCGACGGTGTTGTCCATGAAGAACGTCTGCGCCACCGGGCCGGGATTCGCGAGGCCGGTCGTTTCGATCACCACGCGGTCGAAGTCGAGCGTGCCCGCCTTCTTCTGATTCGCGAGGTCTTCGAGCGCGCGCGCCAGATCGCCGCGGATCGTGCAGCAGATGCAGCCGTTGCTCATCTGGATGATCTGCTCGGCGGTTTCCTGCACGAGGATATCGTTGTCGATGTTCTCTTCGCCGAACTCGTTCTCGATGACGGCGATCTTCATGCCGTGCTGCTCGCCCAAAATGCGCTTGAGCAGCGTGGTTTTGCCGCTGCCCAGAAAGCCGGTCAGGATGGTTACGGGGATCATGTCGCCTAAGTCCTTGTCTGTGTTCGGGAAATGCACGGAATCGTTTATTGGAACATATTTGCGGAGCGGGTGCCGCATCGCCTTGGCGCACCGCGTTTAGCCCGACTTTGGGGCGATCAGGCGATTTGCAACAGCAAACCTTTCAGGTACTCGCCCTCCGGGAACGCCGTCAGCAGCGGATGATCGACGCTCGCTCCCAGCCGCTTGAGAATGCGCGCATCGACGCGCGCGTCCGCCGCCGCGCCCGCGATGATCTTCTGAAACAGGTCCGCATCGATCGCGCCGGAGCACGAATACGTGAACAGCAGGCCGCCCGGACGCAGCAGCTTGAAGCCGCTCAGATTGATGTCCTTATACGCACGCGCCGCGCGATCCACGCTTTCCTTCGATGGCGCGAACTTCGGCGGATCGAGCACGATCAGGTCGAAGCGCTGGCCTTCGTCGTGGAGACGGCGCAGCGTCTTGAAGGCGTCGGCGTCGAGCCATTCGGCTTTTTCCGCGTCGAAGCCGTTCGCCTTCACGTTCTCGCGGGCGAGCGCGAGGGCGTCGCCGGACGAGTCGACGGAGACGACGCGCGCCGCGCCGCCTTTCAACGCGGCGAGCGAAAAACCGCCCGTATAGCAGAAGCAGTTGAGCACGTCGCGGCCTTGCGCGTTCTGCTGCACGAGCACGCGGTTGTTGCGCTGATCGACGTAGAAGCCGGTCTTGTGACCGTTGCGCACATCGACGTGATAACGCACGCCGCATTCGTTGGCGATGAGCGTATCGCGCGGCGCGTCGCCCGCGAGCACGCCGGTGATCTGCTCCAGCCCTTCCTTCTGGCGGATCGACACATCCGAGCGCTCGTAGACGTTCGGGCAATCGGTCGCGCCGGTCAGCGCCTGCACGATCGCGTCCTTCCACGCTTCCACGCCCGTCGCCATGAACTGGCAGACGAGCTGCGCGTGCGTGCCGTCATCGGCGACGTAGTAATCGACGATCAAACCCGGCAAGCCGTCCGCTTCGCCGAAGATGAGACACGTCGCGCCCGTGTCCTTGACCATCGTCCGGCGATGCTCGACCGCGCGCTGCACGCGGCGCTTGAAGAACGCGTGATCGACCGGCTCGCTTTCGTCGAAAGTCCAGACGCGCGCGCGAATCTGCGATTGCGGGCTGTACGACGCCCGCGCGAGAAAGCGGCTATCGGCGGCGCGCACGGTAACGGTCGCGCCCGGCGCGGGATTACCGTCGATGCGGGCGATGGCGTTCGCGTAAATCCACGGATGGCGGCAGACCAAGGACTTGTCCTTCGCCGGTTTGAGCGTGATGGTGTTCATTGCGAGTCATCGATGCGGCGCTTCCCGAAGAAGCGCACGCGGTTAATCGCGCTTCTTCGCGCGCGGATGCGCCGAGTCGTAGACGCGGGCGAGATGTTGAAAATCGAGCGAGGTGTAAATCTGCGTCGCGGTGATGTTCGCGTGGCCGAGCAGTTCCTGCACGGCGCGCAGATCGCCGCTCGATTGCAGCACGTGCGTGGCGAACGAATGACGCAGCACGTGCGGATGCACGTTCGACGGAATGCCCGCCGCGAGCGCCATGCGCTTCACGCGATCACGCACCACGCCCGGCGACATGCGATTGCCGCGCGTCGACAGAAACAGCGGAAACGGATCGAGCTTGACGAAGTCGCCGCGCACGTCGATCCATGCGCGCAACGCGTCGATCGCCTTGCGGCCGACGGGCACGGAACGGCGTCGTCCGCCCTTGCCGAGCACGGTGACTTCTTCGTGGACGAGATCGAGCCAGCCATCCGAACGATGATCGGGCGTATCGACGAAATAGACGTCGAGTCCGACCAGTTCCGACAGCCGCAAACCCGACGAGTAGAACAGTTCGAGGATGGCGTGATCGCGCAGCGCTTCGGGCGTGCCGGCGAGCGGCGCGTCCATGAGCGTTTGCGCGTCATCGACGGAGAGCGCCTTCGGCAGCGTCTTTTCGCGCTTCGGCGCGCGCACCGTCGCGACCGGATTCGCCGGCATCTCGACGCGCTTCGCGAGCCAGCGATAAAACGCCCGCCACGCCGACAGCCGATGCGCGATGGACCGCGACGACAAACCCGCCGCGTGCGCCTGCACGACCGCGCCGCGCATGTCGGTGGCGGTCAGCGTCTCCAGCGGACGTTCCTTGGCGAGCGCGCGCAGTTCGGCGAGTTCGTGCGTGTAGCCGCGCAGCGTGTGTTCCGACAGATGCCGCTGATGCTCGAGCATCGCGAGATAGGTCGAGATGGCTTCGGCGGCGTTCATGGTCTCAATGCGGCAGCAGACGCGACAGCGCGGCGCTGGCCAGCGCGCCGATCTGCGTGAGGAAATCAGTCGCCATGCCGTCGTGGAAGCGGCGCGGATCGGGCGAGCCCATCACCAGCAGGCCGAAGACCGGTGCATCGGGACCGGCTTGAGGATCGCGCAGCGCGATCAGCGCGACGGACTCGATCTTGCGAAGCTCGTCGCCGGAGCCGTCGGTGGTCGTCGCGGAGGCGGAGTTCGATTGTTCGAGCCATTGCGCGGCGGCGAAACCGTTGTTCGCGCCGCAATAGGGCGCATCGAGACTGGTCGCGAACAGGCGCACTTCCTCGCCGACCTGCTTCGCGAAATCCGCCTGCCGGAACGCTTCGTCGATATCCCAGACGCGCAGCGCGGCGTGCGGCACGTCGAAGACTTCGCAGAGGCCGCGGCTCACGGTCGCGGGCAGCGTGTACGGGTCGCGCTGAGCGGCGACGCGCACCGTCCAGCGATTGAACTTGCTGGAAATGCTGTCGTTTTCGTGGCCGTAGCGCAGCAGTTCGGCGAGACGCCGTTCGAGCTGCTTGTTCTTGTCGCGCAGCATTTCCATCTGGCGCTCTTGCAGCGACACGGCGGCTTTGCCGTGCGGATTCGAGAGCCGGATGGTGCCGAGCAATTCAGCGTGCTCGGCGAAGAAATCGGGGTTGTCGAGCAGATAGTCGGCGACTTCGCGTGCGTTCATGGTCGATATGTTTGCGTTAGACGATGCGGTCGAGCTCGATCTCGCCTTCGAATACCGTGGCGGCGGGGCCCGCCATGAAAAGCGCGGCGGATGCATCGCGCGCGCCGTCCCAGCGGATGGTGAGCGTGCCGCCGTGCGTGTCGACGCGCACCGGCGAATCGAGCACGCCGCGCCGGATGCCCGCGGCCACCGCCGCGCACGCGCCCGTGCCGCAGGCGAGCGTTTCGCCCGCGCCGCGTTCGTAGACGCGCAGCTTCACGGAATGACGATCGACGATCTGCATGAAACCCGCGTTCACGCGCTTCGGAAAGCGCGCGTGACTTTCGATCAGCGGGCCTTCGGTCAGCACCGGATACGCCTCGACGTCGTCGACGATTTGTACCGCGTGCGGATTGCCTATCGACACGACGGAAATCCAGCGCGTCCGACCTTGCACATCGAGCGGATACAGCGTGTCGGCGGCTTGCGCGCGGCCATCGAGACCTTGCGCGTCGAACGGCACGTGATGCGGATCGAAGATTGGCGTGCTCATATCGACGACGACTTCGCCATCGTCCTGCATGGTCAGCGCGATGATGCCGTTCTGCACCTGCACCTGCACCTGCACGCGCACGGTGGACGCCTGCGTCAGACCGCGATCGCGCACGAACTTCACGAAGCAGCGCGCGCCGTTGCCGCAATGTTCGACTTCGCCGCCATCGCAATTGAAGATGCGGTATTTGAAGTCGACGCCCGCGACGGTCGGCTTTTCGACCAGCAGCAACTGATCCGCGCCCACGCCGAAATGACGATCGGCGAGCGCGCGAACCTGCGCGGCGCTCAGATCGAGCGCCTGCGTGTAGCCGTCGAGCACGACGAAGTCGTTGCCCGCGCCCTGCATTTTCGTGAATTTGAGTTTCATGGATGGTGTCTTCGCCTGACTTCCGAACCGTCCGAATGGCGTAGGGAAAGTAAGCCAGAGTCGGTAACGAATCATACACGGTGGTCATGCGGCCCATCTGCGCCGGGCGCGCCGCCGTCCGGGCCTGACGTGCATGCGACGCGCGTCGGCCGTTTGGCCGACTGTCGCCGGGATTCAACTTGGCGTTACACTCGAATCAAGTTATCTGTTCGATGGAGAAATTTTTTATTCCTTTAAATCAACAGATTACGAAGAAAAAGTGCACTTGCTGCCAAGTGGCAATTTAGTTATAGCTAAAAAAGACATGTCTGCGTTTTCACATCATCCGCTGCGATTGCTGAACCCGGCGTTCGATTCGCCCCTGGTCGATGTCCTGACCGAACTCGAGCATCTTCGGCGTCTGGAAATGTCCGGCACGACGCCGTCCGCGATCTTCTATTAACTCAAGAGCATCTTCCACATCATGGAGAGCCTCGGTTCGGCGCGGATCGAAGGCAACAATACGACGCTGTCCGATTACGTCGAGAGCCGGATGGAAGGAAACGCCACGGCCAGCGACCAGCTTCGCGAAATCGCGAACATCGAAGAAGCGATGGCTTACGCGGAAGAGGCCATCGAACACGAATCGCACATCACGGCGGCGTTCATTCGCGAGCTTCACCATATCGCGGTGTCGGATCTGGATCGGGAGGGCGATCGCACGCCCGGATCGTTCCGGTCGGGCTCCGTGCGGATCAGCAAGTCCGAGCACTTGCCGCCGGAGCACTTGATGGTGCCGGAGTACATCGACGAACTCGTTGCGTTCATCAATCGCGACGACCCGCCCAAATACGACCTGATGAAGGTTGCGCTCGCGCATCACCGGTTCGGCTGGATTCATCCGTTCTCGAATGGCAATGGCAGAGTCGTACGATTGCTGACGCACGCGATGCTCATCAAATACGGCTTTCGCGTGCAGTCCGGAGGCGATCGCATCCTTAATCCGACGGCGGTGTTCTGCAACGACAGGGAGCGCTATTACGCGATGCTCGCGCGCGCCGATCCGGGAACGGACGCGGGACTCGAAGAATGGTGCGTGTACGTGCTCAACGGCATCTTGCACGAGATCAACAAGGTCAACCGTTTGACGGACTTCGAGTATCTCAGGCAGACGATTCTCGAACCCGCGCTGGCGCACGCGCGCGAACGGCGGCTGGTGACGCCGCTGGAGCACGCCGTCCTTCTGAAGACGATGCGAATGGGAGAAGTGAGGTCGGCGGATCTGGCCGAAGCGATGCCCGATCTCTCGTCATCGCAACGGACCTATCAGATTCGCAAGCTGGTCGAGCGAAAGATGCTTCAGCCGACTGTCGAAGGCGGGCGCACCTACACGGCGGGATTCGCGAACAGCTATCTGCTACGCGGCGTGCTGGCCGCGCTTATCGCCAACGGGTTCGTTTCGGATCAGCTGGCAGGAACGTCCAGCGCGCCGCCGAAGCTTTCGCCACGCCGCGCACACGCCCCTTAATAGAAGCTCGCGTCCCCCGGCGGCCGCGTCTTGAACCGCTTATGCACCCAGTAATACTGCTCGGGCATCTCGGGAATGTGCTCCTCGAGAAATGCGTTCATGCGGCGCGCGTCGGCTTCGTCGTCGCCGGTCGGGTAGTTTTCCCACGGCTTGAAAATCTTCAGGCGATAACCCTTGTAGTTCGGCAGCACCTCGCCGATGAACGGCACGAGTTGCGCCTTGCCCGTCTTCGCGAGTCGACCGACGGCCGTCAGCGTGCAGGTCGGAATGCCGAAGAACGGCACGAAGGTCGAATTGCGCATGCCGTAGTCCATGTCCGCGCCGAGCATCACCGGCTTGCGATCGCGCAGCCAGCGCAGCACGATGCGCGCGCTGTCCGCGCGGCTCGCCATGTCCGCGCCGAAACGCGCGCGCTGCGCCTTCGCCAGTTCTTCGACCTGCGGATTCGAAAACGGCTGATACAGCGACCCGCATTGCCGATGCAGCGAGTAATTCAGAAAGATCGAGCCCGCCTCGATGCCGACGAAGTGAAAGCCGAGAAACAGCGTCGGCGGCAAGTCGGGATCGGTGAGGTCGATGGCGCTATCGAGCTGAATCAGCTTTTCGAGCTTCTTCGCCGAGCCGAACCACTGCACGCTGCGCTCGACATAGCTGCGAATCGCGTGGCGAAAGTGCTTCTGCGCGATGTCCTCGCGCTTCTCGTCGGACCACTCGGGGAAGCATAGTTTCAGGTTCGTATGTACGATGCGCTTTCGGCGGCTGGGAATCTGATACAGCAGCCAGCCGAGGCCATCGCCGAAACGCGCCGTGATGCCGTAAGGGATGAGGGCCAGAAACTTAAGGAATGCGATGGCCAGCGCCACGCCCATACGCCCTAGCATGATGAAGTGCTCCAGCGTACATACCGGCGGTCGCTACAAACAGAAGATTGATGCGGGACGAATGACAACAAACGTTCGAACCTGTAGAAATAGAGGGAAGTCGCTATAATAAGACTTTCGCCGAGTTAATGGACAACTTGCGGGGCGAAGCCGGCAGGCGCTGAAAAGTGGCTGCCGGGAAGAAAAACATATCCGCTAAAGCGTCGCCGCTTCAGACTCCAAACGAAGTCGGCTACGTGAATATCAACCGTACTTTATTGGAGTCTGAAGCGTGTCGAACGACTATCTCTTTACTTCCGAATCCGTTTCCGAAGGCCACCCGGACAAGGTCGCCGATCAAATCTCCGACGCCATCCTCGACGCCATCCTGGCGCAGGACAAATACTCGCGCGTCGCGGCGGAAACGCTCTGCAATACCGGTCTCGTCGTCCTCGCGGGCGAAATCACGACCACCGCCAATGTCGATTACATCCAGGTCGCGCGCGACACCATCAAGCGCATCGGCTATGACAACACCGACTTCGGCATCGACTATCGCGGCTGCGCGGTGCTGGTCGCTTACGACAAGCAATCGCCGGATATCGCGCAAGGCGTGAACAAGGCGCACGACGACAACCTCGATCAAGGCGCGGGCGACCAGGGCCTGATGTTCGGTTACGCGTGCGACGAAACGCCCGAACTCATGCCGCTGCCGATCTACCTGTCGCATCGGCTGGTCGAGCGTCAGGCGAATCTGCGCCGCGACGGCCGTCTGCCCTGGCTGCGTCCGGATGCGAAGTCGCAGGTCACCGTGCGCTACGTCGATGGCAAGGCGCATTCGATTGACACCGTGGTGCTCTCGACGCAACACGCGCCGGACATCGAACTGCCGCAACTGCGCGAAGCCGTGATCGAAGAAGTCATCAAGCCGACGCTGCCGAAGGACCTCATCAAGGGCGACATCAAGTTCCTGGTGAACCCGACCGGCCGTTTCGTCATCGGCGGCCCGCAAGGCGATTGCGGTCTGACCGGCCGCAAGATCATCGTCGATACGTACGGCGGCGCGGCGCCCCACGGCGGCGGCGCGTTCTCGGGCAAGGATCCGTCGAAGGTCGACCGTTCGGCCGCGTATGCGGGCCGTTATGTCGCGAAGAATATCGTCGCGGCAGGGCTGGCATCGCGCGCGCTGATTCAGGTGTCGTACGCCATCGGCGTGGCGCGCCCGACTTCCGTCATGGTCAACACGTTCGGCACGGGCCGCGTGTCGGATGCGGAAATCACGCGTCTCGTGCAAGAGCATTTCGATCTGCGTCCGAAGGGCATCGTGCAGATGCTCGATCTGCTGCGCCCGATCTACGAGAAGACCGCGGCATATGGTCACTTCGGCCGCGAAGAGCCGGAATTCTCGTGGGAAGCCACCGACAAGGCGCTCGCCCTCGCCGAAGACGCAGGAACGGAACCTGTCGCGACGGTCGCGTAATCGCCCGAAGCGAGCTTCAAAAACAAAACCGGCAAGCGTTGCGCTTGCCGGTTTTTTTACGTCCCTACGTGTAAGCGCGATATCAGCGCGCCGCGAACGCGTACCAGCCTTCGCTGCTCGTCGACACCCGGCGCGGACGACGGCTCGTCAGCGCGGCGGCTTGCGGACGCGGAAGCTTGATCGTGGGTGCGCGCAAGGTCGCACGCGGCAACAGCGACCGCAACGATACCTTTCGCGACACCGCGCGCACGCTCAGATTGAAGAAGAAGCCGCGAAACCACGAACGGATGCCATCGACCGGATGGACGACATGCTTGATCTGTTCCGCGAGCGCATGCGTGCGGGCGGAGTGATGACGCAGCGCGCGGATCACGCCGCGTTTTGCGGGACGCGCGGCGCGCGATGCGGCGCGGGAAAGGCCTTTGGCGATTCGGTGGTTCATATGAGCGTAGGTCGGTTGCGGTGGCGCGATCTCGAAGCGTGCCGCGATGAAATTGCGATCGGCGGATCCGGTTCGATTCGACGCGTCATGCGAAGTTGCATTGATTCGATGGCCCAATCTAGCCAACCATTATTACTGCGTTAAGTCCGCGTTTTCCCTAGCGTCGGCTTGCGCGAACGCTTGATCAGGAATGCGCAGCGCCTTGTGCGATGGGCCTTCGCGGCCTTCGAGCGGAAGCAGATTTACAATGTGTCGATCCGGTCTGATTCTGCATATAGCGCGGGACAGATGATGTCTTGGTAACAATTGGAAATGTCAGAACAAACTTCGCTTAAATCGAAAAAAGAGCAGGTGCACGAACTGCGCGAAAACGGGTTCGTCATCGTCAAGGGGCTGGTGCCGGACGCGCGTCTGAACGCGATGCGCGAAACCGCGCGACGTCAGCTCGCCGAAGCCGCCGCGCCGCTCGAGTTCGAAGCCGATCTGCGTTATCCCGGCGCGCCCGATTCGAAGGACTCGCCCGGCGGTCATACGGTGCGTCGTCTGCTGGACGCTTACGCGCGCGATCCGCACTTCGCCGAATGGGCGACCTCGCCCGACGTGCGCGGCTGGATGGAGTTGTACTTCGGCGAGACGCCGTATCTGTCGCGCGCGCATCACAACTGCGTGATGACCAAGCATCCGGCGTACGGCAGTCTGACGGGATGGCATCGCGACGTGCGTTATTGGGCGTTCGAGCGCGACGATCTCGTGTCCGTCTGGCTCGCGCTCGGCGAGGAAACCGTGGATAACGGCGCGCTGTGGCTGGTGCCCGGATCGCACAAGCTCGCGTTCACGTCGGATCGCTTCGATCAGGACAAGTTTTTTCGCGCGGATATTCCCGAGAACACGGATCTGATCCGCACGGCGGTGTCGCCCGAACTCGCGCCGGGCGATGTCGTGTTCTTCCACTGCAACACGCTGCATTCGGCGGGCAAGAACCTCACCGATCAGGTCAAGTTCTCGCTCGTTTATACGTATCTCGGCGCGAGCAACGCGGCGCTGCCCGGCACGCGATCGGCATCGAAGCCGGAAGTGGCGCTGGTCTGATCAGCGCTTCGACGGAATGCACAGGCCGATCAAACCGGCCAGCGACGCGATCACGCCGCCCGCGATCAACCAGATAGTCTTGTTCGTGGGCGAGCCGGTGAAGAAGCGCGATACGTCGTTCGATACCGAATGAAACGACTGACCGCCAAAGTACAACAGAACGACGCCGCCGACCAGCAGGGCGGCGCAAAGTGCTCGAGTCATCAGGAAGCTCTCGTTTTGTAATGCGCGTCAGGTTAGCGGAGGCGCGCCGCCGCGTCCAACCGTTCAGGCCGACGGTGGCGGCGTTTCGCGCGTCAATGGCTGAATCTTCCGAAGCAGATCGGCCTGCACGTTCGCATGATCCTTCGCGCTGGTCCACGCGCCGACATTGAACTTGATGCCGGTATAGGTGTAATCGGTCACGGCGATCCACGGCGCGGGCGAATCCTGCACGATGCGCGCATCCTCGCCGATCATCCGGCGCAGTTCGGCCAGCACATGTTCGACGCGCAAGCCGTGCTGCGCCTGAAAGTTGATCACGACGCGCCGGCGATCGTTGGCGCTGTAGTTGGTGACCGCGTTCGACCAGATCAGGCTGTTCGGCACGAACATGACAATGCCGTCGGCCTTCGTCAGCCGCGTGGTGAACAGGCCGATTTCGTTGACCGTGCCCGCCGTCGTGCCGGTGCCTTCGATGTAATCGCCGACCCGGAACGGCCGCAGCAGCAACAGCATCAAGCCGGCAGCGATTCTGCAGCGTGCCTTGCAGCGCGAGACCGATGGCCAGGCCTGCCGCGCCCAGCACGGTGAGAATGCTCGCCGCCGCGATGCCGAGTTTGCCGAGCGCGGCGACGATCGCGATCACGCGAATCGCCCATTGCGCGATGCTCGCGAGCACGGGCGTCAGCGTCGCATCGACATTGGTGCGGGCGAGGGTGCGTCGCAGCGCATTGGCGACGATATTCGAAATCCACCAGCCGATCACGAGAATCACGATCGCGATCAGCAGATCGATGCCGTACGTCAGGGCAATGGCGGAAAAGGAATCGTAGGCGGGGCGTAGTCTGTCCATCGGTGATGCTCCTTGTTGCGAGAAGTGCGTTGGTCCGGCGGCGCGCGCGATCGTTCCCTAAACTCGTTGAAAGGCGCGGCCCGAATAGCGGGATGCGCAGTTCATACGGCATACACGCACGCGGTTTGCTCTACCATGGGCGGCCTTGGGCCAGCATAGGCGATTCGCGACGACTCGCCATCGTGCCCGCGCAGCAGCATGCATTCACGATCATCCAGAACGCTTTTCGCAGAGGACATCCGTCATGGCATACGAAGCAGCTTCCGAACGCTATTCGGACATGCAGTACCGCACATGCGGCAAGAGCGGGCTCAAATTGCCCGCCGTGTCGCTGGGTTTGTGGCACAACTTCGGCGATACCACGCCGATCTCGACGCAACGCGACATCTTGCGCGCCGCCTTCGATCTGGGCGTCACGCATTTCGATCTGGCCAACAACTACGGCCCGCCGTACGGCAGCGCCGAAACGAACTTCGGCCGTCTCTTCAAGGACGATTTTAAGCCGTATCGCGATGAACTGCTGATTTCGTCGAAAGCCGGCTGGGATATGTGGCCCGGCCCGTACGGTCAGGGCGGCGGATCGCGCAAGTACGTGCTTGCGAGTCTCGACCAGAGCCTGAAGCGCATGGGTCTCGATTACGTCGATATCTTCTATTCGCATCGTTTCGACGCGGACACGCCGCTGGAAGAAACCGCCGGCGCGCTGGCCACGGCCGTGCATTCGGGCAAGGCGCTGTATGTCGGCATCTCCTCGTATTCGGCGGTGAAGACGCGCGAAATGGCGGCTTTGCTCGCCGAGCACAAGGTGCCGCTGCTGATTCACCAGCCTTCGTATAACCTGCTGAATCGGTGGATCGAAGAAGATCTGCTCGATACGCTCGATGACGTCGGCGCGGGCAGCATCGCGTTTACGCCGCTCGCGCAGGGCCTGCTGACCAACAAGTATCTGAACGGCGTGCCGCAGGATGCGCGCATCAACAAGCCGGGCGGCACATCGCTCAAAAAGGAACATCTGAGCGAGCAAAACCTCGCGCATGTCCGCAAACTCGACGATCTCGCCAAGCGGCGCGGTCAGAGTCTCGCGCAGATGGCGCTGGCGTGGGCGTTGCGCGGCGGGCGCGTGACGTCGGTGCTGATCGGCGCGAGCCGGCCGGAGCAGGTCACGGAGAATGTCGCCGCGTTGAAGAATCTGGAGTTTTCCAAGGAAGAACTCGCGGAAATCGACCAGTACGCGACGGAAGGCGGCATCAACCTGTGGGAAAAGCCCTCGACGGATCAGCGCATCTGATTGCGGCCTGTTGTCGAAAGGGTATTTTGGGATAACTCGCGTATCCCTTGCTATCATGCGGGCTCGGCGGATAGTCGGCCGCCGGGCCGCAATCGCCGATGTTCGCGCCGCAGTTCGACTTTCCGCGCGTTTTGCGATCAGCCAGCAGGCGAATCCGGTCGATGACCGCGACGCCTTCAGCCAGCCGTCACCGAAGGCGTGCGCGCCCGTGTCACCGGTCGATGTCGCCGCCTGTCGGTTAAAATAGCCGATTGCGCCGAGGTTTCCGGTCTGCGCCATGCGCGCTTCGAGACGGTGTGGCGGCATTCGCCCGATCAACCGTCTGTAACCGCTGCTGCGTTTTTTCGACGCCCGTTCCGGCTCATCCCGTCGCTAGCGTCAGTTTTCGCATAGTCCAAGAAGCCATGAGCAACCTTAATTCTCAAACCGTTCTGAGCGTCCATCACTGGACCGACACGCTTTTCAGTTTCACCTGCACCCGCGACGCCTCGTTCCGTTTCGAGAACGGCCAGTTCACGATGGTGGGCCTCGAAGTCGAAGGCAAGCCGCTGCTGCGCGCCTACAGCCTCGCGAGCGCGAACTACGAAGAGCATCTCGAATTTCTGAGCATCAAGGTGCCGGACGGCCCGCTGACTTCGCGCCTCCAGCACTTGAAAGTGGGCGATCCCGTGTTGATCGGCAAGAAGCCGACCGGCACGCTCGTCGCCGACAACCTGCTGCCCGGCAAGACGCTGTGGCTGCTGTCGACCGGCACCGGCCTCGCGCCGTTCATGTCGATCATCAAGGATCCGGAAGTCTACGACCGCTTCGACAAGATCGTGCTGACGCACACCTGCCGTTTCGTCGACGAACTCGCGTACAAGGATTTCATCACCGAGCATCTGCCGGCGCATGAGCATATCGGCGAGATCGTGTCGGAAAAGCTGCTGTACTACCCGACCGTCACGCGCGAGGAATTCGCCAATCGCGGCCGGATCACCGATCTGATCGAAACGAAGAAGCTGTTCGCGGATCTGTCGCTGGAGCCGTTCTCGAAGGAAAACGACCGCATCATGCTCTGCGGCAGCCCGCACATGCTGCGCGACACGCGCGAACTGCTCGACGCGATGGGCTTCGACGAAGGCAGCAACAATCATCCGGGCCATTACGTCGTGGAGAAGGCCTTCGTCGGCTGACCGGCGCGTTTGGCGAGTACAAAGAACCGGAGCTATCGCGCTCCGGTTTTTTTTCGCCTGCGCGCGGTTACATTTTTCCGGCCGGGCGAAGCCGTGTGTAGGGTTTCTTCTTACACATTTTGCGCAACAAACTTAGCAAAAAACATGAAGTTCAGGCCCATAAACCTTATGCGACATGGATTTATCATATTTTTGAGATATGATGCGTTCACGCTGAGACGAACCGTTTGCGTTCCCTTCATCCGTCTCCATTGTTACAGAGTGTAAATTCAGTTACGCCGCTCGTGCCCTCACCGAGAACGTAACTCCAGTTGCGCTCAAAAGCGAGGAATGTGAATGAAACCGTCGGCCAAGGTCACGCCCGATGTGGACTCGATTCACCGCGCATCCGCGCGCGGTGCGTCGTCGTCGGCGGAGGAAGGCGCAGCGCCGCTCGATGCGCCCATCGATGCGCCAATTTCCGCGCTGATCGACGCGAAAATCGCCGGCGATCGCCGCATCGAACAACTCGCCGCGCGCGTCCGCGATCTCACCGCCCAACTCACCGCCGCCGAAGAGCGCACCCGCCGCTCGCTCGCGCAGGATTTCCACGACGACACCGGCGCGGCGCTCACCGCCGCGAATCTCGCGCTCGCGCGCGCCGAACACTGGCTTCCCGCCGATACGCCCGACGCCTGCGCCGACGCGCTCAAGCAGGCGTGCGCGTGTCTCGTCGAAGTCGCGGATACGTGTCATCGGATCGTCGAAGGATTGCACGAGCCGACCTTCGGCGCAGGCATCGCGGCGGCGCTGGCTGAATGGATCGCCGGCTTCGGCGCGCGCACGGCCATTCATATCGACTTCTCCTGCCAGGGCGGCGAACGCCACGCGCCGCTCGATCGCCTGCCGCACGAACTCGCCATCGCGTTGTTTCGCGTGATGCAGGAAGCGCTCGGCAATGTCGCGCGTCACGCGCGCGCGGAGCACGCCAGCGTGTGCATCGCGCTTGATGCGCAAGCCGTGACGCTCGTCGTCGAGGACGATGGCGTGGGCATCAGCCCGGTCGCGCGGCGCAAGGCCGGACGCTTCGGCCTGTCGGGGATGCGCTCGCGCTGCGAAGCGCTCGGCGGCAGCCTGCGCGTGGCATCGGCGAAAAGCGGCGGCACCTGCGTGCGCGCGCGTCTGCCGTGGAGCGCGACGCCGCATCGCGGTCTGCGCGCCGTGAACGGCTGACGTCGCCGATGCTGCTCAAGGTCCTGCTCGCGGACGATCACGCCATCGTGCGCCGTGGCGTCGCGAAATTGTTGATCGAGTTCGGCGTGGCATCCGAGGTGATCGAAGCCGACACCGGCCGCGACGTGCTCGCGCATGCGTCGCGCCGCCCGTTCGATGACGCGTTGCTCGATATTTCGCTGCCGGACATCAACGGTCTCGACGTGCTCAAGCGCCTCAAGCGCGACGTGCCGCGTCTGCCGGTGCTGATGTTTTCGATGTATCGCGAGGATCTATACGCGGTGCGCGCGCTGAAGGCCGGCGCGGCGGGCTATCTGTCGAAGACGGCGGATCCGGCGCTGATGATCCGCGCGATCCGGCAAGTCGCCGACGGCCGCAAGTACGTCAGCCCCGAAATGGCCGAGGCGCTCGCCAATTACGTGTCGCTCGACACCGAGCGCATGCCGCACGAAACGCTGTCCGATCGCGAATTCCAGACGCTGTGCATGCTCGCGTCGGGGAAACGATTGACGGATATCGCGCGCGCATTGTCGCTTTCCGTGAAAACGGTATCTGTTTATCGTTCACGGCTGCTCGACAAGATGAAGCTTGCGAACAATGCCGAGCTCACCTTCTATGTGATGAGCAATCGCCTCGTCGATATGAACCCGGCGATCGCCGGATGACGAACGCGCGAAAATTTATCCTGAACAAGATAAAAACGGCGTGAACTGTAATAATTCACTGCATTAGTGCGTCTTGCCCTGTTTCTGGGCAAGCATGGAGTCTCCGATAAAATAGCGGGTTTTCCCGCAGTTGGGCGCGACCGCGCGCCGTATGGAGACTCACCGTAATGTCGTTGTTCCGTAAGAAAAATATCGAGCACATGCTGGCCAGCGCCCACGGCACGTCGCTCAAGAAGACGCTGGGCGCGCTCGATCTCACCTTCCTCGGCATCAGGGCAATCATCGGCACGGGTATCTTCGTGCTCACCGGCAAGGGCGCGCTGCAGGCCAGACCGGCGCTGACGCTGGCGTTCATCGTCGCGGCCATCGCGTGCGGGCTGGCCGGTCTCGCTTACGCCAAATTCGCGTCGGCCGTGCCGGTCGCTGGCTCCATCTACACGTATTCGTATGCGACGCTCGGCGAACTGGCCGCGTGGATCATCGGCTGGGATCTGATGCTCGAATACGGGCTCGCCACATCGGCCATTTCGGTCGGCTGGTCGGGCTATCTGCAATCGCTGCTGGCGGGCTTCGGCATTCATCTGCCGACCGCGCTCACCGCCGCGCCCGGCGCGGATCCGCTGCACGCGACGTATTTCAATCTGCCCGTTTTCGTCGTGATGATGGTGATCACCTGGCTGCTGTCGATCGGCGTGAAGGAATCGACGCGGGTGAACAACTTCATGGTCGGGATCAAGGTCGTCGTGGTCGTGCTGGTGATCGCGGTGGGCGCGTTCCACGTCACGCCGGCCAACTGGCAGCCGTTCATGCCGAAGGGCTGGTCCGGCGTGTTCGGCGCATCGGCGGTGATGTTCTTCGCGTTTATCGGCTTCGATTCGGTGTCGGCGGCGGCGGAAGAAGTGAAGAATCCGAAGCGCGATCTGCCGGTGGGCATCATCGGTTCGCTGCTGGTGTGCGCGGTGCTGTATGTCGCGGTGTCGGCGGTGGTGACGGGCATCGTGCCGTGGCAGAACTTCGCGGGCATCCCGAATCCGGTTTCGTATGCGCTGAAGGTCGCGGGGCAGAACTGGGTCGCGGGTTTCATCGATCTGGGCGCGGTGCTCGGCATGCTGACCGGCATTCTCGTGATGCTCTATGGCCAGACGCGCATCATCTTCGCGATGTCGCGCGACGGCTTGCTGCCCAAGCGTCTGTCGAGCGTGCATCCGCGCTACGCGACGCCGTTCTTCACGACCTGGCTGGTCGGCATCTTCTTCGGGCTGGTCGGCGCGTTGGTGCCGCTCGACGTGCTCGCGGAGCTGATCAACATCGGCACGCTCGCGGCGTTCTCGATGGTCTCCATCCCCGTGCTGATCCTGCGCCGCACGCATCCGGAATTGCCGCGCGCGTTCCGTTGCCCCGGCGTGCCGGTGCTCGCCGTGCTGGCGTGCGTGTTCCTGATGGTCAACCTTCAGTCCACGACGTGGATCGCCTTCGTCGTGTGGCTGCTGATCGGCCTCGCGATCTACTTCTTCTACGCGCGACGTCATTCGCTGCTGAGCGGCGCGACCGACAGCACCACGACGCGCTAACGCCCGCGCATCGTACGCAAAACGCAGCGCCGCCCTCGGGCGGCATTTTTTGTGCGCCCAGCATGGGCGCACTCTTGCGGGTGCAAGTCGCGCGGCAAGTTGACCACAGCGAGCGAAGTGAAGCGCAACTGCGGAAGGGCGACCGACCGTGGG
>NZ_LFJJ01000089.1 GCF_001189365.1 Candidatus Burkholderia verschuerenii
ATCGGCATGACTGCCGTCGTCGCGATATTCGCGCTGCGGCGGATACGCGCCGCCCGTCGCCACCAGCCGGTCGATCAGGCCGAGGGCGTCGAAAATCTCCTGCGTGCGCGGCTGAATGCCCTTGCCGCGCGAGCCCTGAAACGGCCCGTCGCGCTTTTCGATCACGCGAAACGGCACGTTCCGGCGTGCCAGTTCGATGGCAAGCGTCAGGCCCGCCGCGCCCGCGCCACAAATCAGGATGTCCGTGTCCGCATTCTTCGTCATGGTTCACTCCGATATGTGTAATATGCACACAACAGGAGGAATGGTATGTCGTCGAAACAAAATATGCAAGATGCACATATTTCCGGTCGTATCCGCGAACTGCATCTCGCGTTGATCCGCATCGTCGGGGTGATGAATCGCCCGGAGGTGGACGAGCGCATGGTTCAGGCGTCGGGCATCGCGCTCGATCGCGCGCTGTTTCCGGTGCTGGTGACGGTCGAGCGCTTCGGTCCGATCGGCATGGTCGATCTCGCCGGACGCGTGGGCCGCGACCACACGACGATGAGCCGCCAGGTCGGCAAGCTCGAAAGCCACGGTCTGGTCGAACGGCGTGCCGACGAAACCGATGGCCGCGTGCGCCGCGTCGTCGTCACGCCGAAAGGCAAGGCGATGACCGATGCCGTCGATCAGGCGCGCGAACGCATGGGCCGCGCGCTGTTCGCGGATTGGGAACAGCAGGAGATGGACGAATTCGTGCGCCTGCTGCGCAAGTTCGCGGAGGATATCGAGAAGCAGGCGTCGAGCGCGAAACCAGGCCGCCCATGACGTCATAACGATCGAACGAATGCTTCGTTGCGTCGCGCGCGGCGCATGCCTAACGTGCGGGTTTGATTCCGAAGCTCATCATGACCGCACACGCCCATCCGCATGCTCCCATCGATATCGCCGACGCCGCGCTGCTGTTCGGCGCCGATGCCCTCGTCCGACGCTTTCAGCCGGTGTTCGACCGGATCGCGGCGGGCGCGGTCGAGCGCGAACAGGGCCGCCGTCTCGCCCACGAAGAACTGAACTGGCTGCGCGACGCCGGTTTCACGCGCCTGCGCGTGCCGCGCGAATACGGCGGCGAAGGCATCACGCTGACGCAGTTGTTCGCGCTGATCGCGCGTCTGGGCGAAGCCGATTCCAACCTGCCGCAAATCCTGCGCGTGCATGGCGGTTTCGTCGAAGGGCTGATCGAGAGCGGTAACGAAGCGCATCGCGAGCACTGGTTCGGACGCGTGGTGCGCGGCGCGATCGTCGGCGGCGCGGTGTCGGAGCGCAGCGGACAGACGCGCAACACGCTCGCCGCCACGCGCGACGGCAGACGATCTCGTCCTCGACGGCGAAAAGTACTACAGCACCGGTTCGCTCTACGCCGACTGGATCGATGCCTCCGCGCACGACTGCGAGAGCGACGTGCGCGTGCTGATTCCCGCCGATACGCCGGGCCTCGAGCGCGTCGACGACTGGGACGGCTTCGGCCAGCGCCTGAGCGGCAGCGGTACCACGCGTTTTCACGATGTCCGCGTGCCCGCCGCGCAGTTGCACAAGCGTTTCGACGCGAGCAAGCCGCGCCGCGACACGCTTCAGACGCCTTACTACCAACTCGTGCATCTGGCGAATCTGTCGGGCATCGGGCGCGCCGTGCTGAGCGACGCCACGCGCTTCGTCCTCGAGCGCACGCGGACCTTCGGCGTGCCGGGCGCATCGAGTCCGCGCGACAATCCGTTGGTTCAGCGCGTGATCGGCAGACTCGCGAGTCTCGCTTATTCGACGCAGAGCATCGTCGCGTCGCTGGCGGCCTCGCTCGATGCGATCGGCACGGCCCGCGCACTCGGCACCGCCGATACCGATGCCTATATCCGCCTCGATATTCAGGCGTTTCAGGTGCAGCAGATCGTCATCGAGCAGACGCTGGAAGCCGCGACGCTGCTATTCGAAGTCGGCGGCGCATCGGCGACGAGCGAAACGCGCCGCTTCGACCGCTACTGGCGCAACGCGCGCGTGCTGGCATCGCACAATCCGGCGAGCCTGCGCGAAGCGGCCATCGGCGCGTTCTATCTGAATGGCGACGGTCACGACGAGCGCTTTAGCACGCCGAAAACCGACGTCAGTGACAGTACAGATCGTTCTGCACGTTGAACATCTCGAAGGCGAGGCGCGTTGCCTCGTCTTCGCGCACGGTCGCGAGCCAGCGCTGCCGCCGCCATCCTTGCACGATGCGATCGACGAACGCCGCGCTCGCCGTATCGCCGCCCGCCGACGCGATATATGCCGGTTGTGCCGCGACATCGCCGGGCAAGGTGCGGTAATACGCCCAATCCCCAATCGGCTTGCTTCAGCAGCTTGCGGATCACCAATTCGTCGTCGATCAGCGCGGCGCAATCGCCGGCCTGAAATGCGAGCAAGGCATCGAGCGGGCGATCGAACGACAACACGTCCGCATGCCCGCGCCGTGCGCCGCGCGCGGCATACGGACTGCCTCGCGCGGCGCAGATCGACCGGCCCGCGAGATCGCGCCAGTCTTTCACCGTGCCGTGACGCAGCACCAGCGCGATCCCGCGTCCCGACGTGTAGGCGGTCGGCGCGAACGCAACCGCTGCATCCGGCGCGAACGGCAAACCGGCAATGGCGATATCCGCGCCACCGCCGGCGATGGTGGTGCGCGCGGCATCGGTATCGGCGAGGATCAGGCGAAGCGGAAGGCCCGCCTGCCGCGCGATGTCTGCGGCCAGCGCGGCGGCGTAGTCATCCGGCGCGCGCACCGTGCGATCGACGTGGCCGACGTTGAGCGTCGGCGCGGGCCGCGACGGCACCGCCACGACCAGCACGCCGCGCGCGACCGCCTGCGCAAACGGCCGTTCGTCGCGATCGAAGCGGCTCGCCGCCCACACGCCGATGCACAGCAACGCCGCCGCGCAGACCGCGCGCCAATCGCCGGCATGCGTCGCGACGACGCCGCCTTTAGCCATTCTGCGCAAGGCCCACGCGCCAGCGCAGCAGCCGCCGTTCGAGCATCGACAGGCTCTTGTTGATCAGCAGCCCGAACAGCGCCAGCAACACGATGCCCGCGTACATATCGGGAATCTGAAACGTTTCCTGCGAATTGAGCGTGTAGAAGCCCAGCCCCGACCGCGCGCCGATCATTTCCGCCGCGACCAGCGCCGTGATGCTGTACGCGCCCGCGAGCCGGATGCCGGTCAGAATCTCGGGCAGCGCGGCGGGCAGCACGACCTTCGCGAAAATGAAGCCTTGCGTCGCGCCCATCGTCCGCGCGCAGTCGATAAACACGCGCTCGACCTGCTTTACGCCGGAAATGGTATTGAGCGGCACCGGCCAGAACGCCGCCCACACGATAATCGCGATCTTCGACGATTCGCCGATGCCCAGAAACAGCATGAACACCGGAAACAGCGCGAACGCCGACACCTGCCGCAGCAACTGATAAAGCGGATCGACGATGCGTTCCGCGCGCCGGAACCAGCCGAGCGCGAAGCCGCACACGACACCGCCGATCACCGCGAGCAGCAGTCCGCTGATCGAGCGTAAGGCGCTCGCGCCGAGATGCTTCCAGACTTCGCCGCTATCGACGAGATGCGCGATCGCTACCGCCACCTGCGACGGCGGACTCAGATACGCCGGACTCACGATCCCGAGCCGCGGCAGCAATTCCCACAGCAGTGCGAACACGATCAGCGCGATGGAGCGCTCGAACGCGATCCTGACGCTCGCGCGCCGCCGACGCGTGCCCGGCTGCCAACGTCGCGCCCGTCGTGCATTCGCGCCGATGAAGATTGAAACCACACCGTCCTGTCTGGCCACCTTAAGCCTCCGTCAATGTAAGCGCGTCGCGCTCGTCGGCGAGTTCGCGTTTGAGACTCGCCCACGCACGCTGACGCAAGGCGACGAACACCGCGCCATGCCGAATCGACGCATCGCGCTAACGCGGCAGATCGACCTCGAGAATCTCCTTCACGCGACCCGGCCCGCGCCCCATAATCGCCACGCGATCCGCCAGAAAGATCGCCTCGTCGATGCTGTGCGTGACGAACACCACGTCTTCGCGCTCTGCTCCCAGATGCCGAGTAACTCCTGTTGCAGCGTTTCGCGAGTCTGCGCATCGAGCGCGCCGAAGGGTTCGTCCATCAGCAGAATGTCGGGACCGTAGGCGAGCACGCGCGCGATCGCCACGCGCTGACGCATGCCGCTGGAGAGCTGATGCGGATAGTGATCGGCGAAATCGAGCAGGCCGACCAGACGCAGAAAGCGCTCCGCTTCGAGGCGTCGCTGGGCGCGCTTCACGCCGCGAATCTCCAGTCCCGTCTCGACGTTCTTGCGCACAGTGCGCCACGGAAACAGCGCATAGCCCTGAAACACGAAACCGAGCTTTCGTCGCGCGGCGTGGACCGCTTCGCCATCGACGGACAGTTCGCCCGAGGTCTGCGGCGCGAGACCCGCGAGCACGTTCAGAAAGGTGGATTTGCCGCATCCGCTCGGCCCGAGCAGCACGAAAAATTCGCCTTCGCGCACGTTCAGATCGAAGCCGTCGAGCACCGTATGGCTCGTGCCGGTCGCTTCGTTGGCGTAGGTCAGCGAGAGATCGCGCGCGACGATCTTGTCCCGCGCGCTCATGACGGATTCCCCTTCGGCGGCACCGTCGCGACGGCGGTTGCCTGCTTCGCGTACGGATTGAATTCGTTGGTGTAGACATCCTTGACGGCGACCTTGCCCTTCGGAATCTTGCCCGCCTGTTCGAGGATGTCGATGTAGTACTGAATCGGCGCCTCGGTGACGACCAGATCCTTCACATAGGCATAGCGCTCGACCAGTTTTTCGTCGATGCCGAGCCGCTCCGCCGTCAGCTTGCGCGCTTCGTCGGGATGCGCATTGACCCAGTTCCCCGCCCGCGCGATGGCCGTCACGAAGTCCTTCACCGCCTGCGGATGCGCCCGCGCGAACGCGCCGTTCACGCTGTACGGCGCCATGCCGCCCAGACCACGATCCTCGTCCCAGTCGCTCCAGAGCTTGTGCAGTTGCGGATCGGCTTCGGCAGAACCGGAAAACGGCGGATGGATGATCGCGATATCCACGTTCTTCGTCACCAGCGCCTGCTGCGACTGGTTATCCGGCACGACCAGCCAGTTCACCTTCGACACATCCACGCCGTTCTGCGACAGATATTTCTTCGTCACGAACTCCGCGCACGCGCCGAAGCTGTTGAACGCGACCGTTTTGCCCTCGAAGTCCTTTGGCCCGCGAATGCCCGAGTCCTTGCGCGTGAAGTACTTCATGTGCGGCGCATCGGGCAAGGTCTCGCCGCCCGCCGACACCACCTTGATATCCGTGCCGCTGGCGATCGCGGAAATGACCAGCGGCACCATGCGCGTGCCGAAATCGATCTCGCCGGTGCCAACGAGCGGAATGATCTGCGGCGCGGAGATCTTGCCGACATACTTCGGACGCATACTGGTGCCGTCGAAATAACCGAGCTTGTCGGCGAGATAGACGAGATCGAAAGCCGGGTTGTCGGGATACTTGAAATACGTGATTTCCTGACGGCTCGACTGCGTATTGACGTTCGACGCCGCTTGTGTCTGCTCCTGCGCGGGCTTGCAGCCGCCTAGCAGCGCAACGGCAATCGCCGCGCTCGCGGCAAGCGCTGACAGACCGGCCACACCGGCAACACGCGGCCGGCGATGCGTAAAAGACGCCTTCATAGGATCGGATCGTGGAAGTGAGAAAGAGGGCGCGAGATGTCGCCTCGTACGGCGATTCTTACGCCGCGCCGCACGCGATCAAACCAACGAAACGCCATTTCTTCATCGATGCGAGCGTGGAAAGCATTCCACCGCGCCGCTGATGGCGTTCGTACATTTAATACGTTCCGATGCGGCATCGCCCGCTCTAGCATGCTCAGTTCCAACGGCCGGAGCCCTTTCCGGCTGCAACGTTTCGTCCTCGCACATGCCAACCCGTAGAGAATTCCTCGTCAAAAGCAGCGCTTTTGCAGGCGCCGGCCTGCTCGCCGATTTCGCATCGATCGCACAGAACACGGCGCACGCCGCGGCCGGTCCCACCATGCTCGTCGCCAATACGCTGCCGGAACCGGCCGGGCTCGCCTCGGGCTCGA
This sequence comes from Candidatus Burkholderia verschuerenii, assembly GCF_001189365.1. Lineage (GTDB taxonomy): Bacteria > Pseudomonadota > Gammaproteobacteria > Burkholderiales > Burkholderiaceae > Caballeronia > Caballeronia verschuerenii. Next base: position 6,155 of record NZ_LFJJ01000089.1, read on the forward strand.
CGCCCGCGAATCCGACCAATGTGGTATCGAGCAATCTATTCGATGGCCTGATTTACCTACGACGAGAATTTCAGGCCGGTGCCGCAACTGGCGAAATCGTGGACCGAATCCGCGGATCGCCGCACCATCACGTTTACATTGCGCGACGACGTGAAGTGGCACGACGGCACGCCCTTCACTTCGGCCGACGTGCAGTACTCGATCATGGAAGTATCGAAGAAGGTGCATCCGATCGCGCGCCCGACCTTCGCGCAGATCACCGCCGTCGATACGCCCGATGCGCATACCGCCGTGTTCCGGCTCGCGCAGCCTTCGCCGGTGATCTGGGCGTATCTAGACACGTCGTCCGCATTCATCTTCCCGAAGCATCTGTACGCCGGCACCGATCCGCTGACGAATCCCTATAACGCCAAGCCGGTCGGCACGGGCGCGTTCGTGTTCAAGGAATGGAATCGCGGCAACTTTATCCGGCTCGCGAAAAATCCGGACTACTGGGATCACGGCAAGCCGCGCGTCGACGAACTGATTTTCCGCATCATTCCCGATGCCAGCGCGCGCAGCGTCGCGTTGCAAAACGGCGCCGTGCACTACGCGCCGCTCACGCCGGTCTCGCTGATCGAGGCGCGGCGGCTGGAGCAAAACCCGAATCTGGTCGTCGATTCGAAAGGCTGGCGCTCGAACGCGCCGATGTTCTTCATGGACTTCAATCTGCGGCAGAAGCGCTTTCAGGATGTGCGCGTGCGCCGCGCCATCGCGCATGCGATCAACACGAAGCAGCTCGCGCAAGCCGTGTTCTACGGCTTCGCCACGCCCGCGACCGGACCCGTGCCGAGTTACCAGAAGAATTTCTACACGGCGGATACGCCGCAATACGCCTACGATCCCGCGCGCGCCGAAGCCTTGCTGGACGAGGCCGGTTTGCATCGCGACGCGAGCGGCGTGCGGCTGCGCTTCAATCATCTGAACCATACTTACGGCGAGGATTATCAGCGCGCGGGCATGTTCATCCAGCAGCAATTGAAGCGCATCGGCGTGGAGGTGACGCTCGTCAACTACGACCTGCCGACGTATCTGCGCAAGGTCTTCACCGAGCACGATTTCGACACGATGAGCGCGTTCTACGCCGCCTTCGCCGATCCGCAGATCGGCGTGATCCGGCGCTTCTGGTCGAAGAACATCATCGCGGGCGCGGCGTGGAGCAACGGCTCGGGCTATGCATCGCCGGAAATGGATGCGTTGATCGAAACGATCCAGACCGAGCAGGATCCGCAGCGCCGCACGCAGGCGATCCATCAGTTGCAGTCGCTGGCGCAGCGCGACGTGCCGTCGATCAATCTTGCCGAACTCAAATTCTTCCGCATCTACTCGAAGCGTTTGCAGAACGTCAATACGACACCGATCGGCGTGTACGCGTCGCTCGACGACGTGGGTCTCGGCGCGCCCGCCGCGTCATGAGCACGACGCCGCGCAAGCCCTGGCCGTATCCGCTGCGGCGCGCGATGCAGGCGCTGCCGCTGATCGTCGTGATCGCGGTGAGCAACTTCTTCTGGCTGCGTCTCGCGCCCGGCGATCTCGCCGATGTCATCGCCGGCGAAGCGGGCGCCGCGACGCCCGAATATATGGCGGAATTGCGCCGCCAGTTCGGCACCGATCAGCCGCTCGCGATCCAGTTCGCCGCGTATCTGAAGCGCCTCGCGCACTTCGATCTCGGCTGGTCGTTCCGCTACAACGAATCGGTCGTGCATCTGATTCTCGAACGCCTGCCCGCGACCGCCTTGCTGCTGGTGAGCGCGCTGGTCATCGCGCTCGTGATCGGCTGCGCGGCGGGCACGCTCGCGGCGGTATCGCGCTGGCGCGCGCTCGACGTGGCGGTCTCCGTCATCTCGACGCTCGGCTTCGCGACGCCGCTGTTCTGGCTCGGCCTCATGCTGATGGTGCTGTTTTCCGCGCATCTGCACTGGCTGCCGTCGGGCGGCATGACGACGCTCGGCGCGGCCACGCACGGCTGGGCATATATCGGCGACGTCGCCACGCACATGGCGATGCCGGTGTTCTGCCTCGCCGCCTACTATCTCGCGATCTACGCGCGGCTGATGCGCGCATCGGTGCTCGAAGTCGCCGGACTGGATTTCGTGCGCACGGCGCGCGCCAAGGGCGTCTCGCGGTTTCGCACGGTGCTCTCGCATGTGGTGCCGAACGCGCTGCTGCCCATCGTCACGATGAGCGCGCTGCAGTTCGGCACGCTGCTGAGCGGCTCCGTCGCGATCGAAACCGTGTTCAGCTGGCCCGGCCTCGGGCAGCTCGCGCTCGATGCGGTGTCGTCGCGCGATCTCAATCTGTTGCTCGGCATTCTGTTTGTCAGTTCGCTGCTGGTGCTGGCCGTCAATCTGCTGGCGGATCTGGCGTACGGCTGGTTCGATCCGCGTATCGAGGTGGAGCGATGAGCCGGTCCGTTACCGCTATCCGCGCAGTAGGTACCGCGCGCGAAGCGCCTTCGCTCGTCGCGGGCGCGCTGCTGTTTCTCGCCGTGCTCGGCATCGCGCTGAGCGCGCGGCATCTCACCGCTTACGATCCGATGGACATGGTCGGCATGCCCTTCGTGTGGCCGGGCGCGGAAGCTGGCTTTCCGCTCGGCACCGACATGATGGGACGCGACATCCTGAGCGGCATCGCCTATGGCGCGCGCGTGTCGCTCGAAATCGGCATCGCGGCGGGCGTGCTGGCGGCGCTCGCGGGCGCGGCGATCGGCGCGGTCGCGGGCTTCTACGGCGGCTTCGTCGACGAAGCGCTGATGCGTCTCACCGAATTCTTCCAGACCATGCCCGCGCTGCTGTTCACCATCGTGATGGTGGTGGTCGTGCGGCCGAGCGTGGCGACCATCGTGCTGTCCGTCGCGCTGACGAGCTGGCCGCAAGTGGCGCGGCTGGTGCGCGCCGAAGCGCTGCGCGTGAGCCGCGCGGAATACGTGCAGGCGGCGCGCGTGATCGGCATGAGTCGCGCGCGCATCGTTTTCACGCATGTGTTGCCGAATGTGATGACGCCCGCCGTCGTGATGATCTCGATCCTCGCTGGCAACGCGATCCTCACCGAAGCCGTGCTGTCCTTCCTGGGTCTCGGCGATCCGAACGTCATGACCTGGGGCAGCATGATCGGCTCGGGGCGCGAGGCGCTGCAAACCGCGTGGTACATGACGGCGATTCCCGGCGGCGCGGTGCTCGTCACCGTGTTGAGCCTGAATCTGCTCGGCAACGGCCTGAACGATCTGGCCAATCCGCGCCGTCGCGGCGCGCGGCGAGGTGGCATATGAGCGCATCGCCGCTGCTGTATGTGAAGGACCTCAACGTGGCGTTCGCCTCGCGCGATGGCGGCGCGGCGCGCGCGGTCGACGGTTTGTCGCTCGACATCGCGGCGGGCGAAACGCTCGCGCTGGTCGGCGAATCCGGCTGCGGCAAGTCCACCACCGCGCTCGCGCTGATGGGCCTGCTCGACGCGCCCGATGCACGCGTGAGCGCCGCGCAACTGCGCTTCGGCGGCACGGATCTCGGCGCGCTCGACGAACGCGGCTGGCGCGCGTTGCGCGGCGGCGGCATCGGCATGATCTTTCAGGATCCGCTGTCGGCGCTCAATCCGGTGCGCACGATCGGACGGCAGATCGTCGAAGCGCTGACGCTGCATCGCGGCGTGCGCGGACGCGTGGCGCGCGGCGAGGCGCTCGAACTGCTGCGGCTGGTCGGCATCCCCGAACCCGCGCGCCGCTACGACGATTATCCGCACCGGCTCTCGGGCGGCATGCGTCAGCGCGTGCTGATCGCGATGGAGCAGGCGGGCGAACCGCGTCTGCTGATCGCCGACGAGCCGACCACCGCGCTCGACGTCACCATTCAGGCGCAAATCCTCGCGTTGCTCGCGTCGCTGCAGAAGCAGACCGGCATGGCGCTGCTGCTGATCACGCACGATCTGGGCATCGTCGGTCAACTGGCGCATCGCGTCGCGGTGATGTACGCCGGACGCAAGATCGAGGAGCGTCCCGTCGATGCGCTGTTCGATGCGCCGCTGCATCCGTACACGCAACGGCTGTTGCGCACGCGTCCGTCGCCGACGCATGCGGCAAGCGAACGCACGCGGCTCTCCGAAATCCCCGGTGCGGTGCCCGCGCCCGGACTCGCGCCCGGCGGATGCGCATTCGCGCCGCGCTGCGCCTTCGCCCAAGCGCGCTGCCGCGACGACGTCCCCGATTGGCGCGCCATCACCGAACGCGACGAACGCGACGAACACGACGAACACGACGAACACGACGAACACGACGAACACGACGAACACGACGAACGCAACGGCGGCGTGCGCTGCGTGTGCGCCGACGAATCCCCACTGATCGATGCGAGGCATGTTCATGCTTGATATCCAGCGCCTCAGCGTGCGCTACCGGACCCGGCGCGGCGTGCTGACCGCCGTCGACGACGTCACGCTCGCCGTCGCGCGCGGCGAAACCGTCGGGCTCGTCGGCGAATCCGGCTGCGGCAAGAGTTCGCTCGGCCGCGCGCTAGTGCGCCTGATCGACAGCGATCAGGACGAAGTGCGGCTCGACGGCGTCGATATCGCCCGGCTCGATGCACGCCGTCTGCTGCCGTGGCGCAAGCGCATTCAGATGGTGTTTCAGGATCCGCTGTCCGCGCTCGATCCGCGCAAGACCGTGCGCAAGACCTTGTCGCTGCCGCTCGAACTGCATCGCATCGGCACGCGCGCGGACCGGCGGCAACCGATCGACGCGCTGCTCGAACAGGTCGGCCTCGCGCCGCAACTCGCCGATCGCCTGCCGCACGAACTGTCGGGCGGACAGCGGCAGCGCGCCAATATCGCGAGGGCGTTGTCGATCGATCCGGATATCGTCGTGTGCGACGAACCGGTGTCGGCGCTCGATGTCTCCTTGCGCCTTCGATCGTCGTGCGATACAGCTTGCGACGCAGATGATCCGGCGTGCCGGCGGCGAGATGCATCAGCGAGCGGTTGTCCCAGAACACCATGTCGCGCGCCGCCCAGCGATGGCGATAGACGAACTCCGGCTTCACGCTATGCGCGAAGAGTTCGTCGAGCAACGCGCGGCTTTCGTCCTCGGGCAAGCCGACGATACGCGTCGTGAAATGCTCGCTCACGAACAGCGCGCGGCGTCCCGTCTCCGGATGCGTGCGCACCACCGGATGCACGACCGGTTTCACCTGCGCGATCTGCTCCGCCGTGAGATTCGGCCGCCACGGACTGCGCTGCTGCAACTCGGCATAGCGTGCGAGATACGTATGCTCGGCGCGCAGTCCCGAGATGGCATCGCGCAGCGGCGCGGGCAAGGCATCGTAGGCGGCGTGCATGTTGGCGAACAGCGTGTCGCCGCCTTCGGACGGCAATTCCTGCGCGTGCAGCATCGAGCCTAAACTCGGCGTCTCCTTGTACGAGAGATCGGAATGCCAGAAATGACCGGCATCCCCGAGACCGATCGGCTTGCCGTTCTCGGTGATATTCGACACGATCAGCACTTCGGGATGATCCGCGAGACCGAACTGACGCAGCACGTGAATCTGCAACGGCCCGAAGCGCCGGCTGAAGGCGATCTGCTGCGCGGGCGTGATGCGCTGATCGCGGAACACCAGCACATGATGATCGAGGTGCGCGCGATGAATGCGGGCGAAATCCTCGTCGGTGAGCGGCACGCTCAGATCGAGCCCGACGACTTCCGCGCCGAGCGGCGCATCGAAGGCATGAATGGCGATATCGGTTGCAAGCGTCACGAAAGGTCGAAGCGTCGAAAAGAGAATCGGCTCAATCTACCGCCGCGCGCGCGGGCTGCCAATCAAGCATTTTCGATAGCCATAGCAGCATCGGCGATATGCAAAGCAGGCGCGCCGGAAACGCCGCGAATATGGTTGACGATTGCTTGGTTCGAAAAGCCAGGCGCGGTTTCTAGAATGGCGAATCCCGAATTCGACCGATGCCCGTCCGAACTCCATGCCCTTCGCTCCCGACGCGTTCCGCTCAATCGATGCCCGCACCCTGCGCCGCCAACTTAACGACGGCGACGGCGACGAAATCGCCCTGCTCGACGTGCGCGAAGCCGGCGAGTTCGGCGAGGGCCATCCGTTCTTCGCGATTCCGCTGCCGTTCAGCCGCCTCGAACTCGATGCGCCGCGTCTGTTGCCGCGCCAGAGCGTGCGCATCGTGCTCGTCGATGACGACGGAAAAGCCGCGGCGCGTCTGCATCGGCTCGGTTACGGCGATATCTCGATTCTCGACGGCGGCGTGCAGGCGTGGCGCGACGCCGGCTTCACGCTATTTCGTGGCGTCAACGTGGCGTCGAAAACCTTCGGCGAACTGGTCGAACACGAATACGGCACGCCGCATGTGAGCGCGGCGCAATTGCAGCGATGGCGCGCCGAACGCGGCGGCTGTCCGCTCGCGCTGATCGACGGACGCACGCGCGAGGAGCATCGCCGGATGGCGATTCCCGGCGCCGTCTGCGTGCCGAACGGCGAACTCGCCGCGCATATCGACGCCTTCGCGGGCGCGCCGGATACGACCATCGTGATCCATTGCGCGGGGCGCACGCGCAGCATCGTCGGCGCGCAGACGCTACGCAATCTCGGCATCCGCCGCGATGTGTTCGCGCTCGAAAACGGCACGCAGGGCTGGTCGCTCGCGGGCTTCGAACTCGAACGCGGCAGCACGCGCAGTTATGCCGATACACCATCGTTCGCTCCCGGCGGGCTTGCACGAGAACGCGCGCAAGCGCTGGCGCGGCGCTTCGGCGTCGGCACGCTCGACGACGCGACGGCCCGCGCCTGGCTTGACGACGCGCGCCGCACGACCTATCTCTTCGACATCCGCACGCCGGAAGAACATGCCCGCGACGGCCTGCCGATCGCCACGCACGCGCCTGGCGGCCAGCTCGTGCAGGCGAGCGATCACAGCATCGCGGTGCGTCGCGCGCGGATTCTGCTGATCGACTACGACGGTATCCGCGCGCCGGTCGTCGCGCATTGGCTGGTGCAACTCGGCTTCGAAACGGCGTTGGTCGATGCATCGATCGCATCGTGCTGGACCGCGCGCGAGCACGTCGAACCGCGCATCGACGACACGGCGATTCCGTCGCCCCCCCGCCGATGCCGTGATCCTAGATCTGCGCGGCAGCGCGGCGCACGAAGTCGCGCGGCCCGCCGGTTCGCGCTGGACGATCCGTCCGCGCGTGTCTCAAACCTTGCGCGATGCCGACGCGCATCACGCCACGCCGCTCGTGCTGTTCTCCGATGCCGCCACGCGCGATGCCACCCGCCTCGTCGCCAACGATCTGCGCGAGGCCGGTTTTCACGACGTGTCGGAATTCACCGGCGGACTCGATGCGTGGACGAACGCGGGCCTGCCGGTGGATCGCATCGCCAAGGTGTTGCCGCAAGCGGAGCGCATCGACTATCTGTTCTTCGTGCACGACCGGCACGACGGCAATCTGGATGCCGCGCGCGCCTATCTCGACTGGGAAACCGGCCTGATCGCGCAATGCGAACCCGATGAACTGGCGGCGTTCCGCGTCGGCGAAGCGGCAATATCCGCGCATCGCGCCGAAGCGGACGCGCAGATAGGCTGAACAAGCTTAGCGCTCGAAAAACCGGTTGACGGGTCGCGGCAAACCGAGATGATCGCGCAAGGTCGCGCCTTCGTACGCGCGCCGGAAGATGCCGCGCCGCTGCAATTCGGGCACGACCTGCTCGACGAAATCGTCGAGGCCTTCGGGCAGATACGGAAACATGATGTTGAAACCGTCGCTGCCTTCTTCCACCAGCCACTGTTCCATTTCGTCCGCGATATCGGCCGCCGTGCCGATCATCTGCAAGCCCGCGTAACCGCCGACGCGCTGCGCCAGTTGACGCACCGTGAGGTTCTCCGCGCGCGCCATCTCGATGACCCGCTCGCGCGCGCTCTTGCTCGCGTTGGTCTCGGGAATCTCGGGCAGCGGCCCGTCGAGATCGAACGACGAGGCATCGTGTCCGAGCGCGATCGAAAGCGACGCGATGCCGCTTTCGTCGTGCACGAAGGTATCGAGCAACGCGCGCTTCTCTTGCGCCTGCTCGCGCGTCTCGCCGACCACGACGAACGCGCCCGGCAGAATCTTCAGGTGATCGCGCTTGCGGTCGGCCTTATCCATGCGCGCCTTGACGTCCGCATAAAAGCGCTTGCCGGCGGCGAGGCTCGATTGCGCGGTAAAGACCGCGTCCGCCGTTTCGGCGGCAAGCTGTTTGCCCGCCTCCGACGAACCCGCCTGCACGACGATCGGCCAGCCCTGCACCGGCCGCGCGATATTCAGCGGCCCGCGCACCTGCAAATACTCGCCGCGATGATCGAGCACATGCAACTTGTCGGGATCGAAGAACAGGCCGCTTTGCTGATCGCGCACGAAGGCGTCGTCGGCCCAGCTATCCCAGAGGCCCGTGACGACATCGTAGAACTCGCGCGCGCGGCGATAGCGCTCGTCGTGCTCCATATGTTCTTCGCGGCCGAAGTTGCGCGCGGCATCGGGATTCGATGTCGTGACGAGATTCCATCCCGCGCGGCCTTCGCTCAGATGATCCAGCGACGCGAAACGCCGCGCGATGTGATACGGCTCGTCGAAGGTCGTCGATGCCGTCGCGACCAGCCCGATGCGCTCCGTCACCGACGCCAGCGCGGACAGCAGCGTGAACGGCTCGAAGGATGTCGCGGTGTGGCTGCGCTTGAGCGCATCGACCGGCATGTTCAGCACGGCCAGATGATCCGCCATGAAAAACGCATCGAAACAGGCTTTTTCGAGCGTCTGCACGAAGCGCTTCAGATGCGCGAAGTTGAAGTTGGCATCCGCGTAAGCGCCCGGATAACGCTATGCGCCCGTGTGCAGGCTGACCGGGCGCATGAACGCGCCGAGATGAAGTTGTCGGGATGAAGACATGTGAAGTGGCGAGCGAGTTTGACGTCGCCACACGGTACTCCAGGTCGTAAAAAGCCGCTCGATACGCCGGGTCTACCGCACGACGATCACGCCGCGAATTGCCGGATATCCGTCACCGCTACAACCGATGGCGCGCTCAGCGAATCGGCCATCGCCTTCAGCGCGACAAGCCGCACGCGTTGCGCCGCAAGCAGCATGTGCCCGCTTTCGAGCGCGCCGACACGCGCCTGCCAGTATTCCGACGTGAAGCCCGACGCGAGCGGACGCGCATCGGCGTGCGCGCCTGCGAGATACGTCAGGATCGATTCGAGATGAAGCAGTTCGGCTTCGGCATCGCGCGAAGTGCGTTTGAGCGGCTGGGACGGTGCAGCCTTGGCGTGAGCGATCTTGTTCATTTTTATCGCGTCCTTTTTGTGAGTTCTAGTGCGAAGAGAACTCGCAAGCCGTGTGCCGCTGGCGTGTTTTCACGACGAATGGGCGGATGTGGACGGCTATTTGCCCATCAAAACGTTTGCAACTCCACCGGATTGCGGCTCGTTCTTATTCCGGCATAAAAATCCAAAAAAACGCGCATGCATCGACGCGCCGGATTTTCAAACTAGAATCGATGCACCCCCTTTTTTCCCGTCATGCCGTGTTCCGTCGCGCCGACCGTCTCCAGTTCGATCTCACCACGCTGCGTCTGTTCGAGGCGACCGCCGAAATCGGCGCGATCACCAAGGCCGCCGAACGGCTCGCGCTCGCGCCCGCCGCCGCCTCGCGACGCATCAGCGAACTGGAGGCGCAGTTCGGCGTCGCGCTGTTCGAGCGGCGTCCGCACGGCATGGCGCTCACCGACGCGGGCCGCGCGCTGCTCGCCCACGCGCGCAGCATGATCCACTCCGCCGCGCGCATGGCCGACGATGCCTCCGCGTTCCGCCAGGGCGATCGCGGCATCGTGAAGATCGCGGCGTGCACGTCCGCCGTGCTGCAATTCCTTGCCGACGATATCCAGCGCTGCCACGCGACGCATCCGGGCATCGATATCGATTTGCAGGAACTGAACAGTCATGGCGTGATGCAGGCGCTCACGCGCGGTCTGGTCGATATCGGCATCTACGAAGCGTCGCTCGGGCGCCTCGAATTTCCGACGCGCGTGTATCGCGAGGACCGGCTCGTCGTGCTGGCGACGCCGCATCATCCGCTCGCGACGCGCAAGGCAGTCAGCGTCGACGATATCCTCGGCTGCGACGTGATCGGTCTCACCGAAGGCTTGGCCATTTCGATCGCGCTCGGACGGCTCGCGAATCAGGCGGATCGGCCGTTGCACATGCGCATTCGCGTGGGCAGCTTCGACAGCATGACGGCGATGGTCGCGGCAGGCGTCGGCATCGGCGTGATGCCGCGCGGCGTGGCGCGCGCGCTGGCGACGGGCAAGCGCTTCCGCATTCTGCTGATCGCCGATGGCAACGACGTCGAAGGCATCTGGCCGACGCGGCAGTTCCTGCTCTGCCATCTGCCCGCCGACGAGATCTCTTCATCGACGCTTTCCATACTGGATCTGCTCGCGCAGCAGGTTTCGCAAAACGCGAAACCTGCGTAGCCGAATGAGCGATGGCCACGCGCGGCGATTGTCCTTATCGTAGGCAATCGCCTCGCTTGTATAACGAGCTTCTTCCACCGCCATCGCTTTCAACACTACATGTCCGATCAACCCGTTCGTATCGCGCTCAGCATCGGCGACCCCGCCGGCATCGGCGCGGAAATCATCGCGCGTCTGCTGGCCGATCCCGCCACGCACGCCAATGCGCACATCACGCTCATCTCCAATCGCGAAGCGCTCGCCCGCGGCGCGGCCGCCGCGGGCGTGCCCGTGCCGCAAGCATCGGACTGGCTCGATATTCCCGAGTGGGCCGGCAGCGACGCCGTGTTCGCGCCCGGCGTGATCGGCGAGGCGAGCGGCCGTTTCATGCTCGATTCGCTGACGCTCGCGGTGCGCATGGTGCAGCAAGGCCAGGCCGATGCCGTGTGTTTCGGTCCGCTCAACAAGAGCGCCTTGCGCGCGGGCGGCATGAAGGAAGAAAACGAGATGCGCTGGTTCGCGAAGCTGCTGGAGCATCGCGGCGTGTGCGGCGAACTCAACGTGCTCGATCCGCTGTGGACCGCGCGCGTGACCTCGCATATTCCGCTCAAGGATGTCTCCGCGCATCTGTCGCCGCAAGCGGTGGCGGACGCCATCGGCATGCTGACGGCGGCCTTGCGCGCGTCGGGCAACGAGGCGCCGCGCATCGGCGTGTGCGGGCTGAATCCGCATAACGGCAATCACGGCAACTACGGCAGCGAAGAGGCCGACGTCATCGAGCCGGGCATGGCGCTGGCGCAGTCGCGCGGCTTCGCATCGTCCGGGCCGTATCCCGCCGACACCATCTTCCTGCGCGCCCGTGCCGCCGAACTCGACGGCATCGTCACGATGTATCACGACCAGGGGCAGATCGCGACCAAGCTGCTCGGCTTCGACGTCGGCGTGACGGTCGAAGGCGGCCTGCCGATTCCGGTGACAACGCCCGCGCACGGCACGGCTTACGACATCGTCGGCCAGGGCAAAGCCAGCGCCACCGCGATGGCGCGCCTTCGATCTCGCCTGCCGGATGGCGCGCTCGAAGCAAACCGCGCACATCGCGGCCGTCTGAGCCAAGCATAAAAACGACCGACGGCGCGACACGAGCCGCATCGGCAATCCTCTCCGGAGGAGACATGAATTCGCCCATGAATTCGCATTCGATGCGTCCCGCGCGCACGCAAGTCCAGCGCGTGATCCTCGCGCTGTTGTGCGCGATGTCGTTCATCCTGTATCTCGACCGCGTCAATCTCGCGGCCGCCGCCGGTCCGATCAAGGCGGAACTCGGCCTGTCCAACACGACGCTCGGCATAGCGTTTTCCGCGTTCGGCTATACGTACGCGATCTTTCAGATCATCGGCGGATGGCTCGCGGATCGCATGGGCGCGCGTCGCACGCTGCTGATCTGCGGCTCGATCTGGGTCGTCGCGACCATCGCGACGGACGGGTCTCGTCGGCGGGCTCGCGTCGCTGTGCGCGGCGCGGCTGCTGCTCGGTATCGGCGAAGGCGCGGCGCTGCCGGCGCAGGCGCGCGCCATCGCCAACTGGTTTCAGACCAAGGATCGCGGCTTCGTGCAGGGCATCACGCACTCGTCGTCCCGGCTCGGCAACGCGGTCGCGCCGACGCTGGTCGCGCTGCTCGCGACGCTGTATTCGTGGCGTCTGTCGTTCATCATCGTCGGGGTGATGACGGCCGTGTGGATCGTGCTGTGGGTGCTGTATTACCGCGACGATCCGCGCGCGCATCGCAGCATCAACGAGACCGAACTCGCGCTGCTGCCGACGCAAATCGCCTCGCAATCGCAGACGCGCGCGGCGACGCCGTGGCGGCGCATCCTCGGCCGCATGTCGCCGTCGATCTTCGTGTACTTCTGCCAGGTGTGGAGCAATACGCTGTTCTTCAGCTGGGTGCCGCTGTACTTCCTGCACGGCTACGGCCTGAACCTGAAGGAATCGGCGATTTTCTCCTCGGGCGTGTTTCTCGCGGGCGTCGTCGGCGACGTGCTCGGCGGCCTGTTGAGCGACCGCGTGCTCAAGCGCACCGGCAGTCTCAGGCTCGCGCGTCAGGGCGTGATCGCGTTCAGTCTGATCGGCGCGTTCGCCTTCATGATTCCCGTGATGATGAGCCGCGATCTCACCATCGTGACGACGTGTCTGTCGGGCGCGTTCTTCATGCTGGAGCTGACCATCAGGCCGATCTGGGCCGTGCCGATGGACGTCGCGCCGCAACACGCGGGCACGGCGAGCGGCATGCTGAACACGGGCGCGGCGCTCGCGACCATCATCTCACCGGTCGTGTTCGGCGCGGTGATCGATGCCACCGGCAACTGGAATCTGCCGTTCGCGGGCTCGCTGCTGTTCCTGCTGCTCGGCACGGCGATGACGCTGAAGATCCGCCCGGATCGTTCGATCGACACGCGCGCCGACGATGAACCTCACGTCGCGCGACGCGAGCCCGAAGTGAAGGCGGGACGCTGATCGCCGCGCGCGGCAACGAAGATGAAAGGCGCATCACGTAGCATCGCCGGACGATGTGCCTGCATGCAATCATCTTCGGAGGCTGGATTGGAAACTTACATTCTCGTCGGGATCGGTCTCGCGATCGGTCTCGGCATCGCGATCTGGGGCATCTGGAATCTCAGGTGATCCCACAACATGGACAGCGCTCATAGCCGGCATGCGACGTGCGACGGCGGACTCGATCCGCCGATCAACACCGTCCACTTCCACGGAGACTTCGACCGTGCGCCCGAACCGGCTCGTTCTATTCGCGTTGTCCTGCCTGCTCGTTTTCTTCGCCGGATGCGGCGGCGGTTCCTCGTCGCCGAGTACGCCTACGACCATCGGCAAGACCGCGATACCGGAAAGCACGCTCTATCCTCGCGTCGTGCGCCTGAGTCATGCACCGGCAGCCGATAACGGCAAGCTGATCGCCAGCGCCGGCGGCATCTTCCAGAGTGTGGACAACGGCGCGACCTTCACGCCGCTGAGCACGGTCGCGACCGTCACGGGCAGCAAGCCGCGCTGTTGCGCGACGCTCTTCGAGATGCCCGTCACGGTCGGTGCACTGCCCGCCGGAACGCTGCTGCGCGCGGGCTCGTACTGGTCGGGCGCGTCGCCCGCCATCGAAATCTATATCAGCACGGATCAGGGCAAGACCTGGAGTTACTACGACACGCCCGCGATTCGCGGCGACGGCCTGCAAGGCGGTCTGTGGGAGCCGGAATTCAGTAGTCTGGCCTGCAAAATTGAATTTGCCGGAATGGACCCGACGACGCAGTCTGGTGCAGACGTAAACGCACATCTCAGCCAGGTCTGCAGCGCACGAGTAGAGGTTGAGGCATGACGTTGAG
>NZ_LFJJ01000090.1 GCF_001189365.1 Candidatus Burkholderia verschuerenii
CGGGAAAAACGCATGTACGCCGTATGCCATCGACCAAACTCCTCGGGCAGATCACGCCACGGGCTACCCGTGCGCGCGATCCACAGCACTGCCTCTACGAACAACCGATTATCTGCACCATGCCGACTCACATCACCAGGCTTACCCGGAACAATGGACTCCAGTCGTCCCCATATCTCATCGGTCAGCAACATTCGACTCATCTTGATCGCTTACGCAAAAGATGAGATATAAACACATTTCTTCAAATGTGAACAGAGCCTAGTGCTTCGTGTCCCACGCTTGCATTGAGCTTGCCCTTGTCGATCAGCCGCTGCACGTTCGATGCGATCCCCGCTTGCGCCTTGTCGAGCGCCTTGGCATCGAGATCGTAAAGCAGGACGGTATGGCCCGCAAGCGCCGCGACTTGCGCGATGCCCGCACCCATCGCGCCCGCGCCGATCACGCCGACGTGCGACGTCGTTCCGATTGCACCTTCGGTCATGGAATATTCCGGATATGCTGCAACGAAGAGAGGGTTCGATAACGCTCAACGCTCGTCGTAACTCACGACGACGCGTTCGCTCACCGGATGACATTGGCAAGTGAGCACAAAACCCTCGTCGATCTCGTGCTGTTCGAGCGTGTAGTTCTTGTCCATCTTCACTTCGCCTTCGATCACCTTCGCCCGGCACGTACAACACACGCCGCCCTTGCATGCATAAGGCAACGCAAGACCCGCCTTGAGGCCGACGTCGAGTACGCTTACGCCCTCATACGGCAAACGCAGCTTGCGACGCTTGCCGTCGATCACGACTTCGAGCTCGGCGGCCGGCGTATCGTCGGTGATCTCAATCGGCGGCACGCCGGCTTGCGGCAGTGGCGTGCCGAAGCGTTCGACATGAATCTGTTTTGTCGCGAGGCCGGAGCTTTTGAGCGCGTTTTCAGCGGCATCCATCATCGGGCCGGGACCGCAAATGAAGGCCTCATCGATCTCGTCAATCGGCAAGAGCGATTCGAGGAATGCACTGCACTTCGCCTGATCCAGCACGCCGTTAAACAATTCGACATCCTGAATATCGTCCGACAATACGTGATAGAGCGAAAAGCGGCTCATGTAACGATTCTTCAGATCTTCGAGTTCCTCGGCAAACATGATCGCGTCGACGCTTCGATTGCCGTACACGAGCGAAAAGCGGCTGGTCGGCTCCATGTCGAGCGTTGTCTTGATGATCGCCAGCACCGGCGTGATGCCGGAACCGCCCGAGAACGCAACGTAATGTTTGCTGTGATCCACGTTCAGATGCGTGAAGAAGCGTCCGTCGGGCGTCATCACGTCGATCTCATGACCCGGCTTGAGCGTATCGAAGGCGAAGTTCGAGAAACGTCCGCCCCGCACGCGCTTGATGCCGATACGCAATTCGCCATCGCGATCGTAGTCGGTCACGCCGACGCAAATCGAATACGAGCGACGCGTCTCTTCGCCGTCGATATGCGTTTTGAGCGTGACGAACTGGCCTTGCGTGAAGCGAAATGCATCGCGCAAATCGGGCGGTACGTCGAAGGACATGGTAACGGCATCGGCGGTTTCGGGCCGAACGTCGCGGATGCGCAGCGGATGGAATTGCGGAGTGGCCATAGGTGCGTGTCGAGTATCAATAAGGCTTGAAGTAATCGAACGGTTCCTTGCATGCGACGCAGCGATACAGCGCCTTGCAGGCAGTGGAACCAAACTGCGCGAGCTTCTCCGTATGCGATGAGCCGCAGCGCGGGCATACGACCGATTCCTTCTTATAAGGCAAGAAACGTATGGGCTTTTCCGTTTGGGCGCACTGCCCTGCAGGCGGCGCAATGCCATATCGACGAAGCTTGTCGCGTGCTTCGTCAGTGATCCAGTCGGTGGTCCACGCGGGCGCCAGCACCGTTTCGACGCGATGCGCGCCGAGGTTGGCATCGTCGATCGCGTGCGCGATATCTTCCGCGATTTGCGAGATCGCGGGACAGCCCGAGTAAGTCGGCGTGATCACCACTTCGAGCACGCCATCGACACTGCGGCGCACGTCGCGCAAAATGCCCAGCTCGCGTATGGAGACGACGGGAATCTCCGGATCGGGCACGGCTTCGAGCACCGACCATACGTGCTCGAGCGATGCATCCTGAGGCGCCGCGTTCGTCACCACGTCGCACCCGGATGTTGACGCGCCAGGCTCTGCATCTCGGCAAGCAGATAGCCCATATGCTCCGAATGTTCGCCGTGCTTGCCTGTACTCACATGTTTGACTTCGGGCGGCATGGCGAGCGTCGCTTCATCGATTGCCGACTGCACTTCTTCGCGCCATGCGGTTTCGACATCGCTTGCGAGCGGCGCAATGCCCGCTTCCGCAACCGCACGTTCGATGTCATCGACGGCGAAAAACTCTCGCGTATAGGGCATCAGATAGTCGAGCGCGGCCTGCGCACGGCGATGCGACTCAGCAGTGCCATCGCCAAAACGCACCAGCCAATCACGCGCATGATGCAGGTGATAACGCGTCTCCTTGATCGACTTCGCCGCGATAGCAGCCAGTTGCGCGTCGTTCGACGTCTGCAATGCGGTCCAGACATTCGCCATCAACATCGAATGGAGAAAGTTGCGAACGATGGTGACCGCATAGTCGCGCTCGGTGCGCACGGTGCCGGCAAACGGACCGACGTGAGGTAACTCGGCGAGCGTGTAATTGGCGAATTCTCGTTCGGTACGAAAATACGCGTAGTCATCCTCAGTTTTTTTCGTTCCCGTCGATGCAGCCTCGATCGTCGCCGCATGCGAGTAAAGCAGACGCGCCTGACCGATCAGATCAAGACTGATATTCGCGAGCGCAATGTCCTCTTCCAGCGCGGGCCCGTGACTGCACCACTCGGCGTTACGCTGACCGAGAATCAGCGCGTTATCCGCGAGTCGCAAAACATAAGCCAGATGAGCGTGTTCGATACCATTCATGAGCGCGCGCTCTTACATGTGATTGATTTCATCGGGCAGCACGAAGAACGTCGGATGGCGATAAATCTTGTCACCCGCCGGCTCGAACAACTCCTCCTTGTCCGCCGGATCCGATGCGGTGATAGCCGCCGACGGCACCACCCAGATACTCACGCCTTCCTGACGACGCGTATAGACATCGCGCGCCATGCGCAGCGCAGCGCTCGCATCGGGCGCATGCAGACTGCCGCAATGCTTGTGATCGAGACCCTGCTTGCTGCGCACGAATACTTCCCAGATCGGCCATTCCTTGTTCATCGTCGATGTCTCCTTCACGCAGCCTGTTGATGAGCGCGCGCTTGCTGTTTTTCTGCATAGGCGAGCGCAGCTTCGCGCACCCATGCGCCGTCGTCGTGCGCTTTCACGCGCGTCGCGAGTCGTTCCTTGTTGCACGGTCCGTCGCCGTTGACGACACGCCAGAACTCGTCCCAATCGATCTCGCCAAAATCGTGCGCGCCGCGTGCCCCGTTCCACTTGAGATCGGGATCGGGCAGCGTGACGCCGAGAATCTTCGCCTGCTCCACGGTTGCATCGACGAACTTCTGCCGCAGGTCGTCGTTCGAAATGCGTTTGATGCCCCACGCGAAAGACTGGCCGCTGTGGATCGAGTCCTTGTCGCTCGGGCCGAACATCATCAGCACCGGCCACCACCAGCGATTCACTGCTTGTTGCACGAGGTCTTTCTGCGCCTGCGTGCCTTTCATCATCGCCAGCAAGGCCTCGAAGCCCTGCCGCTGATGGAACGACTCTTCCTTGCAGATACGAATCATCGCGCACGCGTAGGGACCATACGTGCAGCGGCACAACGGAATCTGATTCATGATGGCCGCGCCATCGACCAGCCAGCCAATCACGCTGACGTCGGCCCAGGTGGGCGTAGATGCTCGAGTACTTCGCCTTCCCCGCATGCAAAGCGGCGACGAGTTGATCGCGCGACACGCCGAGCGTTTCCGCCGCGCTATAAAGATAGAGGCCGTGTCCGCCCTCGTCCTGAACCTTGGCGAGCAAAATGGCCTTGCGCTTGAGGCTGGGCGCGCGGCTGATCCAGTTGCCTTCCGGCTGCATGCCGATGATCTCGGAATGCGCATGCTGCGAAATCTGCCGCACCAATGTCTTTCGATAGGCTTCGGGCATCCAGTCCTGCGCCTCGATCTTGCCGTCGGCTTGCATCACGGCATCGAAACGCGCTTGTTGCGACGTGTCACCCGACGCCGCAGCGTGCGCATCGGGCTCGCGGTTCTGGCCAGAAGGGATATCGAGCGATTGCGTGTACATGCGGAACTCCGCGTCATTTTGAGATGCGATGCACCGCAGTATACCAATTAACCGACCGGACGGTTAATTAATTTTCGAATTGATTTTTTTGGGGAATAGCATCGCGCTAACCCGTATTTAGAATAAAAAATGCCATTCGGCCGTGCGTCTAGTGCCCCATAAATGTGTCTCGCGGGTCGACGCGCTTGTTGCCGGCGCCTGCCTGCGATCCCGAATCGGTCGATGAGCCGTAATCGGTTGCCTGAATCATTGCAACCCGCCTGCTGGTCACGCGGGTTTCGGCAGCCTGGAGTGCCGCCGGATAGTCCGCCTGCTCAGCGGTCGGCCGATATCCGGCCTGCTCGATTCGCACGAGTTCCGCTTTGACTTGAGCACGGCTCACATCGTTTCCCGTATCCGCGTACGATGCGATCGGTGTCACCAGCAAAGCTACGATAGCGATTGTGCAAGGGAAGATTTTCATGCTTGATGCTCCGTCGAATAGGTTTCAAGCCCTGCCTTGGCCACGTTCCAGTGCAAGGGCGGACGGTGAAAAGTGTAGATGCACAGTCCAACGAAATCATTCACCGAGACAAGCAAGCATCTTTACGACGACGGTAAGAAACGCGAAGCCAACAAGCCAACGCGCCCAACAGCCGCTCAATCAACGAGGCGAAGGACGCCCGATTATTCCTGTTCGGACAAAGATCATTCAACAGAATCGCGAATGATCTTCGGCAGCCGCCTATTTAAACTTCGTTCACAAGCTGCCGATGACGAAACGAAGCAACGGCAGCATCCATAGAATCGAATCGGAGGGAAACATCATGAAATCGCTTATTTCCGCAGTCGCCATCGCCGCCACGCTCGCAGCTCCTGCACTCGCTTTTGCACAGCAGTCCGACACGCAATTGACCCGCGCTCAAGTCCGCGCTGAACTCGTTCAATTGGAAAAGGCCGGCTATAACCCGAACATCAACGACGTCGCCTATCCGTCCAACATCCAGGCTGCGCAACAGCGCGTGAGCACGCAGACGCTCGCACAAGCGCCGACGCAAACCAGCGATTACGGCTCGGTAGCAAACGGCACGTCGGATTCGGGTCGCACGAGCGCTGCGCAACCGCGCACCTTCGGCACCTACTTCGGCCAGTAAGCGCCTCGGGCATCGCAGATAAAGAGAGAGCGGCATCGTCGATGCCGCTCTTTTTGCATTTTGCATTCGGCATGCAAGATGCAAAACGCAATATCGGATCAGTTTGCCGGAATGGTGACGACGGGCGCTTTCGTTGTATCGGTAACTTCGGCCAGCGCCATCAGGTTCTGCACCACCGTAAACGCGTATTTCGAATCGAAATCGCTTCGATCGATCCAGTAGTCGGACTTGTCGTACTGCACGGCGACATAGGCATCCTTCGGCGGCTTCGGGCCCACTTTCACGAGAATCGTCGGTCGCGTCTCGCCGCCGATGAGGCCGATGCTCGGCTTGGTCGCGCCGCTATCGACTTGCGTATCCGGCACGGCGATTTGCGCGCCGAGGTCCGTCAGAATGCCGAGAACCGAGCGCGTGACCATTGGAATGCGATCGTGATCGGCGGATTGCCCGTAGACAACCTCATATGTCTTCATCTTCGGCGAGAGATGCAAGAGTCGCCGAACCAGCGCGAGATCGTCGACGACTTGCTTGATCTCGCCACTGCGCGTCGCACCCAGCGTCATAAAGACGCCGCTCTTTTCACCATTGCCGCCCTTCGCATCTTTCGCGTTCTTCTCGTCGTTACTGATCGGACCGCGCGATTCGATATTCAATTCACCAGCGAGTTGCAGACGTCACAAGGCCTGAAGCAAGAGAAAAAACTGTGGCGATCCCGACGCATTCGGTCCGCCGAGCGCCGTGCCGTTCTGCAAACCGGAGATCGATTGCGCGGTGATCCGCAGCAGCAGATCGATCGGCATGCCGCTTTCGGCGAGCGGCAACACGAGCGTCGGCGCGAGCGGACGAATGTATGCGCTCGCGTAGGCATCGCCGGTGGTCGGCGTGAACGTGAAGGTCGGATGGTTCGAATAGGACACGCTTCCGGTCGCCTGCGCATAGTTCGGTTGCGCCCCGGAACCGGCGTTCAGGATCGCGCCGCCCGTCGCATCGAACGTATAGGCCGCGATGATGCTGCTTACCGTGAGAAACGAAGGCGCATCCGCGTAGCGCAATCCGACAATCGCTGAAAGAATTTCACGGTTCTTTGCATCGCCGAGCGTTCGGGCATAGTCGACCTGATCGGCTTTGAGTCGACCGGGGCCGATGCCCGCACAGCCCGTCGTGAGTACGGATACGGAGATGATTGCTGTCGCGAGGGCTTTCCTTGTCATGACATCCGGGTGTTTGAGGAAGGAAGGATCGTCGGCGCGTGGCCGCGGAACACCCGTGCGCGACAGCAATTCTCATACCTTAAGAGCGATGCGATGCGTCGTCGCACATCATGAAATGCGTAGACGCAAGTGGACGCACCGACGACGTGCGTCGCCGGTGTGCTCGACAATCAATGGCCGTCGCGGATTACGAAGCGTCGTCCGGAGCCTGTGTCTTCGATGCTTGCGCTGTTTCCAGTTGCCCCGTTTGTGCGATATGCCGATTCGCCTGCGCGTGCTGCGCGACGAGCGTGTCGAGTCGATCCTGAGCGGAGCGCGGGCCGTCGTCGTGCGCGAAAGCGGGCGCGGCAAACGTTGCACCGATAAAAACGAACACCGTGGCGAAGCGCATTATTGTCATGATTCACCCCACAGCTGAAATATGCGGCAGGTCACCGCATTTCAAGCATCGCACAGGCGTGAAAATGATGCGCGGACGGTGCGTTTCTGCAGTTCAATCAACACCATCCATATTAGTTAGCATAACTATAAATATAACTCACAACAAAAAAACCGAACGCCGAAGCGTCCGGTTTTGTCTCCTGCTATAACCCGCGCGCTTGTCGCGCGAGGCCCGCTTAGAAGCGATGGATGATACCCACGCCCGCCGCGAACATGCTGCGCGATGACGACGGCGCACTTTGGAAGCCGTCGCCGATGGTGGCGTTGGCGGCCGTCTGACGGTTACGCGTCGTGCCCGACGGCACGGCCAGCGTATTGCCGTTGGCGCGCTGGAATGCTTCGAGCGCGTACAGGCCCGTGCGCTTCGACAGCGAGTAGTACTGGGACAGATTGAACTGGTGGTACGACGCTGCGTCGTTGATGCCGTTCGCCTTGCTGGCCCACGTGTAGCTGTAGCCCGCCGCGAAGTCCCACGTCGTCGATGCCTTCCAGTGCAGCACGGTGCCGGCGGTGTTGAACACGGCTTCGTCCGTGAACAGCGAGTTCACGCCCGGGATGTACTGAACGTTCGTGTACGTGACCGAGATGTCGAACGCGCTGTTGAACTGATAGCCGCCCGCCACCGCGAAGCGCTGCTGCGCCTGCGCACGCTGATAACCCGCCGTGATCACCGACACGCCCGGTTGACCGCCGCCGGTCGTGCTCGTCGTGTCGTTGACGGTCGTCGACTGGCTGCTGTAGATGCCGCCGCCGACTGCCGCGTTGTTGATGCGCGAGAACGCGACCGTACCACCGATCGGGCCTTGCTGATACTGCACCGCAGCCGACCACGTCGAGCCTTGATACACGCTGTCCGGAACGCCCGCCTGCGAGTACGAACCGCTGACCGTCAGGCCGTAGAACTTCGGCGACGTGAAGACGATCGAGTTGTTCGCACGATAGATCGTGTCGAGGCCGTCCAGATCGCCCGGGTGCGCGCCGAAGTAGCCCGTCAGCCAGTTCGTCGGGCTATACGGAGCGAGCAGCGTGTAGTAGGACGTGTACTGGCGACCCAAGGTCAACGTACCGTAGGCTGGGTTCGTCAAACCGACCCATGCCTGACGGCCGAACATCGCGTTGGTGAACTGCTGGCCGCCGCTGTTGATGTCGAAACCGGATTCCAACTGGAAAATCGCCTTGTTACCGCCACCCAGATCTTCCGCGCCCTTCAAGCCGAAACGGCTGCCGGCCCAGATGCCCGACGCCATCTTGACGTTCGAGCGACCCGGGGTGGACTTGGCGAGGTTGGTCTGGCTGCTTTGATAGACGATCGAATCGTCGACGATACCGTACAGCGTCACGCTGCTCTGCGCGAACGCCGGAGCGGCGGCGGCGAATGCCGTGACGGCGACGATCGCGGCCTTGGTCAGTTGGAAACCCTTCATTTGTTCTCCTCTATGCGGATAGGCGAATCACGTCGGTGGTGATCGAGTGTTCTTGTCGGCGGCGCTTGCGCGATCCGCTTTGTACCAACTCGTAACTTTTGTCGCTGGCAAGTGTATGGCTTACAGACTCAATGCGAAACAATTAGGCAGGTTTCTGTCGTTTTTTTCACTACATGGTTAACCTGTATTTTCGACATCCCTGAAATTGGCATTTCGGGCATGAAACTGACGACAGGCTGGCGTCAGACCGGCTTGGCTACTGACTGGGTGATGGCTCACTCGAGCGGTTTATTGCATTAAGTCTCTGATTTGTATGGATGGTTTTTTGCATACAAAGAACCAATGCGCAAGCGAATGAGCGTGCGAGCCTCGCAGCGCCGACGAAAACAATGCAATGTCTACGCGGGAGGTAAAAGTGACGACGCCAGAATTAGAAAAGCGATGCGGAGAAACCTTTCATTAACATCGCAAAATGGCAATGGAGAAAGGAAATAGCAGGGAAGAGAATGCGCTGCCCGGAGCCGAGCAGCGCGACAGATTTACGACTCGATCTTCGAACGCAATTCGCGTGCGGTTTCCAGCAAGCCTTCGTAGCCCGAACGCGCGTGCGCCGGCAAATCCGGATCGCCGACGAGCGTGCCTAGCGTCTCGATGATGCTGTACACGATGCCGCGCGCCGCGTGCGCGGCGATCTTGCCCGCCGCGAAGGATTCGTCGACGTGACTGAGCGCCGCGTCGAAATGCTCGACATCGGGATGGCCGTCGCCGATGGTCTGATCGGCGCGCGGCTCGCGCGGGTCGGTCGGATCGCTGCTCATGATGATGGTCCTCCTGACGTGTTTTACCTTTCCTGTATAGCGCCGCGCGACGCTCGCGGCAATGCGGGCGAACGACGCATCGCCGCCCGCGCGGGCGCGGCGCTACGAAGCCGGCAGTTCCTGTATCGGTTGAATAAACAGCACACGACGGCCATCGTGACCGTCGTGACCGCGCTCCGCTTGCGCCCGGCTCGGCACGCCGCGCTCCATCAGCAGCGCGCGCAGATCGATGATGACCGGAAACACCTCGTGATTATGATCGGCGCCCTGCCGGTCATGCGCTTCCTGTTCGCGTTCGACGATCCAGCGATCTTCCTTGAAAATGCGCTCCGTAAACCACACGAGCAGCGGCCACGCGGTATCCAGCAGAACGGGGATTTTCGGGCGACGGATCGACAACAGACCGAAGGTGCGATTGGTGCGCTGCTCAGCGTCGAGCGGCACGTAGGCGATCCACAGATCCATCACCATGGTGTCGTCCTTGGTGCGGATTTTCAGCGTCTGATACGGGTATTCGGTGCGCACGGTCATCACGTCCTTGTGCGCGGTGTCCGGTTGCGTGCCGCGCTTCTGCCCGAACACCAACGCCTCGCCGATCGGCTGCTTGCCGGCCTCGCGCGCGAAGGTGTAATCGACCTCGATCCAGTCTTCGCCGCGTCGACGGCCGAGCGAACGGGCGCGCATGCTGCCCATCTGCCGGCGATGCAGAAACTGATGGTTCATATCCATCAGATTTTCGTGCATGAAGCTGTAATGACACTTGACCTCGCGCCCGAAGCGGCGCGTCTTATAGGCCTTGTCGGTCGCCGAGACGAGGTCGGGAAACTTCGCATCGGCCGCCAGCGACGGATCGCCCGTGAACACGAAAATCAGCCCCGCCTCTTCCCGGCACGGATACGCGCGCACGCCGTTCGGCAGACGCTCGCGACCGAGATAAGGAATGTCCGTGCATCGGCCGGTGCAGTCATACGTCCAGCCGTGATAGCAGCACCGAATCGATTCGCCATCGACAACGCCCGCATGCAGCGGCACCTGACGATGCGCGCAGCGATCTTCCAGCGCGAACACCTTGCCGCTTTCCGGCCGCACGAGGACGATCGGCTCGCCCGCGAAACGCACGCCGTGCGCGCGTCCGCGCTTCACTTCGTGCGACCACGCGAGCGGATACCAATGATCGGGATGGATGTCGATGCGGCGCAGATCGCGCGGCGGGCTGGCGGATGAATCGACGGAACCGGCTTCTTGCTCCCCCTGCGGCAACGCTGCGTGCATGTACGACGCCTCCGTTGAATGACGGATCGGATGGCACGCCGCGCGTACGTTTGCCGGACCTGGGACGGTCCGTCGAACGGGGATGAACGTGCGGCGCATTGAACGACCATTCGCAGTCTACACGGCGACGATCGTTTCGGTGCGCGGACGATAGGTGGGGCTTATGCGGGTGGGTCCGACACGCGGCATCGGCGATGGCATTTTGCGTAATGCATTCAAACCGCGGGAAGCAGAAACCGCATTTTGAATGCAATAAAGAGCAATCGTCGGCCTCACCCTTCCTTTCGAAAGACCACGCTGAAGTTGTTGGCGGGCATGTCGACGATCTCGACGAATGTGAAACCGTTCGTCGCGGCGAGCGTCTGCACGGCTTCCAGATCGCGCACGCCCCAGCGAGGGTCGTTGGCCCGCAACTGCGCATCGAAGGCTTCGTTGCTCGGCGCGGTATAGGCGCCGTTGCGTCGATACGGCCCGTACAGGTACAGTACGCCCCCCGCGCCTAGTCGCGCGGCCGCGCCGCGAAACAGGCCTTCGACGGCTTGCCAGGGCGCGATATGGATCATGTTGATGCAGACCACGGCCGCGACTTCGCCGATGCCCCAATCGTCCGCGGTGACATCGAGCGCGAGCGGCGCGGCGAGATTCGGCAGTTGCGCATGCGCGCGCCATGCGGCAATCGACGCGCAGGCATCGGCGCTCGGATCGCTCGGCTGCCAGACGATGCCCGTCAGCGCCGCTACACAGTGCACCGCGTGCTGACCGGTCCCGCTGGCGATTTCCAGCACGGTGCCCGTTCCCGGCAACACGCGTTCGAGAACCGCGAGAATGGCATCGCGATTGCGTTCGGCGGCGGGTGCGCGGCGTCGCACCGCGACATCGGACGATGAGGAAGCGTGCGGATCGGGCGGGGTCGAGGTCATCGTGGATGAATGCTCACGCGAGAGTGGGAAGTCGGCGCGAGACTAAACGCGACGGCGACTTAGCGTCAAGATTTGGCGTCAAGTTTGCATCCGCCGGGGAAACATGGCTCGATTCGTGCTGCGAGCCCCGTCGGACACGCGTTGCGCCATCAAACCTGTGTATGCTCCGGGATAATCTGCACGCGCAAGGTATTTTGCATGCAGGTAGATTGCATACCGCATGCCAGGCGTGCATGCATCGAGAAGGTATTTTGCATGCAAACGCCATTGCCGTTTCGAAGCTACGAGCCCGAAGCGGGCCGCGACGGGTCGACGACACACGACAACCGCGCGATCCGCCGCCGACGCAATCCGATCCCCGCCCGCATCACGCGGTGCGATCGACACGGAGTTAGATCATGCAAGACCCGCAAGACCGCGACGACATGCAGAATCCGCACGATCCGGCCAACAGCACGCCCGACGACGACATGATCGCGTTCGCGCGCGAAGTATTCGACGTCGCCCGCCGGGGCGATGCCGCGATGCTCGACGCGCTGCTCGCCAAGGGCCTGCCGCCGAATCTGCGCAACGACAAGGGCGACAGCCTGGTGATGCTGGCAAGCTATCATGGCCACGCCGACGCGGTGCGCGTGCTGCTCGAACACAAGGCGGATGCGAACCTGCGCAACGACAACGGCCAGACGCCGATCGCGGGCGCCGCGTTCAAGGGCTTCACGGACGTCATCGAGACGCTGCTTTCGCACGGCGCGGATGTCGAAGGGGCATCGCCCGATGGCCGCACCACGCTGATGATCGCGGCGATGTTCAATCGCGTCGAAATCGTCGACCTGCTGATTGCACGCGGCGCGAATCCGGATGCGCGCGACGCCAACGGTTTTTCCGCCCGCGACGCCGCAGAAAAAATGGGCGCGCCCGATACGGCCGCCCGGCTCGCCGCCGCGAATCCGCGTGGCTGAGCGCGATGCATCGGCATTTGGCATTCAAAATTAATTCGATACATTCGACACGCGTGAACACACACGGTAGGCTCGACTTCATCCGCAATCAATCCGTTTCGACAGGATGCCGGCCACGCTGCGGCACGGCATCCGCGAGACAATCTGACCCAGGCAGGTGGCCCGGAAACATGGAGCTTTTGTGATGACAGGCGGTGTCCCGCATCGAGGCGACGCCCGATCGAGCGGCCTGGCGGCATTCAGATGCGCGTACTGCGCGCGCCGCGTCCTGCAGACCGTCATCCGATGGTCGATCGTGTCGGGCACGCGACTCATGCCGCTGATGTGGCGCATCCACGCCCGGCGATTCCCGGCGCGGCTGGCCACGACCGGCCTGCCCGTCGCCGCCGCGCTCGCGCTATCGGCCTGCGGCCTGCTGCCGACGCAAACGCCCGCGCCGATCGTCGAGCATTCCTATATTCCGTCGCCGAACGAAACCGAGACCGAAGCGGCCGAGCCCGAAGAACCCGCGTCGACGCCTGCCGTGCCGGAGCCCGCTTCGGCGCCCAAGCCCGCGCCCGCGCCGAAACCCAAGCGCAAGATCGTCAAGCCGAAGCCGCCCGAGCCGCCGCCTGCACCGCCGGAACCTCCGCCGCCACCGCAAATCATCACGACGCGCCTGATGCAGCACGAGCAATTGCACGGCTTGCTCGATGCCGAAGTGCAGCGTCCCGATGGCAAGGTCGTCGGCCGCGCGGTCGACATGTACGTCGATGCATCGTCGAAACCGAAGCTGCTGATGGTCAATCTCGCGGGCTTCATGGGCGTCGGCGATCGCAAGGTGAATTTTCCGTGGAGCGCGTTCAAGTTCACGCCGAACGCCAAACCCGCACCGATTACCTTCGTGTCGCCCGCGCCGGCCGCCAAGGGCAAGCCCGCGGACCCGGTGCCGAAACCGCAACCGGTGAACGAAACGCTGGCCAATCTGCTGCAACTGGTCGATTCGACGGTCACGCAAAAGAGCGGCGCGCGCATCGGCCGGGTGGTCGACGTGCTGGTCGACGCGCAGGCCGAACCGCAGGCGCTGGTGCTCGATCTGTCGACGTCGCTGGCGGAGGACAAGCGGCATATCGCGGCGAGCTGGGGCGATCTGCATGTCGTCATGCGCAACAAACAGCCGATGCTGCAGATGGATTTCAACGAAGCGCAGCTGAAGGCGTCGCCCACTTACGCGGCCGATCAGCCGATCAAGATCGTGTCGCCGGTGGATAGCGCCGCGGCGGCGGCATCGGCGGCGTCCGCTGCTTCGGCCGCGTCGGCGAGCAGCGCGGCTTCGGCGGCAACGGCAACATCGACGCCCGCGTCGGCGGCCAGTCCCGGCGCCGCGCCAAAAGCCACCTCGGGGACGGCGACGCCTAAAGCGACCTCGGCGCCGCCCGCGGCGGCCGCGAAAACGACTTCCGGCGCAGCAAAAGTATCGAAGAGCGGAACGTCGGCTTCCGGTTCGGTCGCGCCGCAGCAGCCGTCGTCGGGAACGCGTCTCGCCCGGTGACAGATAACGGATAACGACATCGATCGACGAATCACAACATGGTAATTGCACGCAGTCTGCGCGCGCTCGACTGGCTCAACTTCTTCGTCGCCAACGTGCAGACCGGCTTCGGCCCTTTCATCGCGTCGTACCTTGCGGCCAATAAATGGACGCAGGGCGAGATCGGCCTGATGCTCTCCGTCGGCACGATCAGCGCGATGGCGAGCCAGCTGCCGGCAGGCGCACTCGTCGATGCGATGCGCAACAAGAAGTTCGCCGCGCTCTCCGCGATCGTCGCGATCATCGCGAGCGCGTTGCTGCTCGCCGCGAGCCCGACCTTCATCCCCGTGTTCGCGGCGGAAGTGCTGCACGGCTTCGCCAGTTGCATGCTGGTGCCGGCGATGGCGGCGATTTCGCTCGCCCTCGTGTCGCGCGCGGATCTCGGCGACCGGCTCGGCCGCAATGCGCGCTGGGCGTCGATCGGCAGCGCGCTGACGGCGGCGCTGATGGGCGCGTTCGGCGAATATCTGTCGCTGCGCTCGGTCTTTTTCCTGACGGCGGCGCTGGCGTTGCCGGCCATCGTCGCGCTGCGCATGATCCATTACGATGCACCGCCGCTCGCGCCGCCCGTGCCGCCCGGCAAGCCCAAGCTCACGCCCGAAGGCGAAAAGCGCGAGTCCTTGCGCGAACTGCTCAAGGACCGGCGTCTGCTGATTTTTGCGGCGTGCGTGGTGCTGTTTCACCTCTCGAATGCGGCGATGCTCAATCTCGCCGCCGGCGAAGTCACGGCGCACATGGGCGACAACGTGCAACTGGTGATCGCAGCCTGCATCATCGTGCCGCAGTTCATCGTCGCGGCGCTGTCGCCATGGGTCGGCCGTCAGGCGCAGAACTGGGGACGTCGCCCGGTGCTGATTCTCGGCTTCTGCGCCCTGCCGCTGCGGGCGATCCTGTTCGCCGGCGTCAGCACGCCCTACCTGCTGGTGCCGGTGCAGATGCTCGACGGCATCAGCGCGGCCGTGTTCGGCGTGATGCTGCCGCTGATCGCGGCGGACGTCGCGGGCGGGCGCGGGCATTACAACCTGACGATCGGCTTCTTCGGCCTGGCGGCGGGCGTGGGCGCGACCTTGTCGACGGCGGCAGCGGGTTTCGCCGCCGATCGCTTCGGCACGACGATAAGCTTCTTCGGCCTCGCCGCCGCCGGTCTGCTGGCCGTGCTGATGGTCTGGCTCGCGATGCCGGAGACGCGCGGGTCCAACGTGGAGCAGAAGGCCGCCAAACCGCCTGTCGAAGCGTAGGGGTCGATCAATCGTTTGCTCGAATTTGTATTCGGTGTTTTGCATGCAATCGTGACGCAGCGCTTTTGCATTTCGCAAGATGCATGCAAAACGCCGGGGCTTATTTCGCGCGATCGAGCGGCTTCAGATCGCCGAGCAGCGTCGGAATCAGTTCGCTGACGGTCGGATGAATATGCATTGCGCGTTGCAGCGTAGTGTACGGCGCGTCCGCGTTCATGATGTCGATGAAGGTGTGGATCGCCTCGTCGCCTTCGATGCCGTAAATCGCCGCGCCCAGAATGCGTTCGGTGCGCGCATCGACCAGCGCCTTCATGAAGCCGTCGGTCTCGCCACGCTCGCGCGCGCGGCCGACGCGTGACATCGGCATGGTCGCGATCAGCGCGTCGCGGCCATCGCGGCGCACCTCTTCCTCGCTCATGCCGACGCGCGCGAACGGCGGATCGACGAATACCGCATACGCCATGATGCGATCGTCGACACTGCGCGATTCGCCGTCCAGCACGTTCGCCGCGATGATTTCGTAGTCGTTCCACGACGTATGCGTGAACGCGCCGCGCCCGTTGACATCGCCGAGCGCCCAGATGCCGTCGACCTTCGTGCGGAGCTGGTCGTCGACGTCGATCATCCCGTGTTTGTTCACCGCGATACCCGCGTGCTCGAGACCCAGATCGTCGGTATTCGGTGTGCGGCCGGTCGCGAACAGCAGATGCGACGCGTCGATGGTTTCATCGCCCGTGACGATGCGCACGCCGCCGTTTGCCGGTTCCACGCGCTGAGGCTGCGTCCCGAATCGGAACTCGACGCCTTCGCGCGCGAGCACGTCCTGCATGGCGCGCGCGACGTCCTCGTCCTCACGCGTCAGAATGCGCTCGCCGCGCACCAACAGCGTGACGCGACTCCCGAAGCGCCTGAACATCTGCCCGAATTCCAGCGCGATATAACTTGCGCCGATGATAACGAGATGCCGGGGCACTTCGGTTAGTTCGAGCACCGTCGAGTTGGTGAGATAAGGAATCTGTTCGAGACCTTCGAGCGCCGGGACGGCCGCGCAGGTGCCGGTGTTGATGAAGATACGATCGGCGTCGATGTCCTGCGTCGTGCCGTCCTCAGCCTCGATGCGTAGCGCGTGCGGCCCCGTAAAGCGCGCATGCCCTTGGAAGACGCTCAGGTTCGTCGTGCCGCGCAGCCACTTCTCGATGCCATCGCGCGACCCGCCGATCACCTCGTCCTTGCGCGCCTTCACGCGCGCCATGTCGATGCGAACATCGCCGTCGATCAAGACGCCGTAGTTCGCCGCCGTGCGCGCGACATGCGCGGCCCGCGCGCTCGCGACATACGTCTTGGTCGGCGTACATCCGACATTCACACACGTACCGCCGAACAGATGCGCCGCTCGATCACGGCCGTGCGCTTGCCGCTCTGCGCCAGTCGCGCGTCGAACCGCCCTGCCCCGTGCCGATCACCGCCGCGTCGAAATGCTCTGATATGCTGGCCTCCTGGTCGATACGCCGTCGTGCGATTCAGGCGCACGGCCATATTACGCGTAACGCCTTCGACGGGCATCGAAGCGGCATTTTGCATACAAAGCACAAAACGCCCACAAACCTCATATGACAGGCATAGCCCGTGCTTCGTCGGTCTTGACCATTTCGCCCTCCGGCACGCGCGTGTGCCGTTCCAGACTACGTGGATGCTTCATGACCGAGACGTTGTGGTTTCTCGTCGTCGGCGGCGTGCTCATCTTTATGGGCCTAGCCAGTTCGACCTTCCGGCGTTTGCCGATCAGCACGGCGATGTGCTATCTCGCGATCGGCTTCGCGCTTGGCCCGGGCGCGGCCAATCTGCTGAATATCGATCTCGGCAGCGATGCGACCATCCTCAGGCGCATCACGGAAGTCGCGATGCTGGTCTCGCTGTTCGCCATCGGCTTGCGTCTGCGCGTGCCGCCGACCGACCGCATGTGGATCCTGCCGATGCGGCTCGGCTTCGTCGCGATGGTGCTGACGGTCACCGCAATGACCCTTTTCTGCGCCTTTGCGCTCGGCTTAAGCTGGGGACCCGCGCTGCTGCTCGCCGCGATGCTCGCGCCGACCGATCCCGTCCTCGCGCACGACGTGCAAGTCGAAACGCCGGGCGATATCGATCTGCTGCGCTTTTCGCTCACCGGCGAAGGCGGTTTGAACGACGGCATCGCGTTGCCGTTCGCGCTGCTGGGCATCGCCGTCTGCCGCTACGAAGCGACGCCCAGCGTCGCGCTGCACTGGGCGTTCGCGGCGCAGGCGGCGTGGGGCCGCCGGAGCGCTGGCGAGCGGCTGGCTGCTGGGCGAGTTGTCGGTGCGTCTGGTGGCCTATCTGCGCACGCGACATGGCGAGGCGCTCGGCCCGGAAGGCTTCTATGCGCTCGGTCGATCGCGCTGTCTTACGGCGTCGCCGAATTGCTGCACACCTACGCGTTCCTCGCCGTGTTCGCAGCGGGCCTGGCGACGCGCCGCGTCGAACAGAAAGCGAGCGGCGGCAAGTCGGCGCGCGAGGCGGTCGGCACCATCGATGCCGACGACGTGCCCGCGACGGCCGCCGATCCGGCACGCGCCCACGCCTTCATGGCGGAACGCGTGCACGGCTTCACCATCGAGCTGGAGCGCATCGCCGAAGTGGCGATCATGCTGATCGTCGGCGCGGTGCTGGCGACGATCTGGCGCGAGCTTTTTACGTGGAAAGCGCTGATTCTGATCGTCGGGCTATTCGTCGTCGTGCGGCCGTTGGCAGTTGAAATATCGCTGATCGGATCGAGCGCCGCTGCTGGACAACGGCGCCTGATGAGTTGGTTCGGCATTCGCGGCGTCGGCTCGTTCTACTACCTGCTCTATGCGCTCGAACACGCGCCGCGTGCCGCCGCCGCGCCGCTGGTGCCGCTCGTCATTGCGGCCATCGCCGCATCGGTGATCGTGCACGGCATTACCGCGACGCCGCTCATGAAACGCTATCAGCGCATCACCGCCGACGAATAGCGACGAACAGCATGCTGCATGCAAAATGCGAATTCCAATCCAATCGTTTGGCATTCGGCATAACGCATGCAAAATGCAGGTTCCAGGTCAGTCAAGGAGCGCAAAAGCGTGAAGCATCTGCTGTTCTTTTGCGGCCACGCGGGTAGCGGGAAAACCACGCTGGCCAAACGGCTGTTTTCCCCGCTAATGCACGCCAGCGGCGAACCCTTCTGCCTGCTCGACAAGGACACGCTCTACGGCGCATACAGCGCGGCGGCAATCGGCGAGTTGACCGGCGATCCGCACGATCGCGACAGCCCGCTGTTTATCCAGAATCTGCGCGACCCGGAATATCGCAGTCTCGTCGATACCGCTGCGGAGAATCTCGCGCTAGGCGTGAGCGTGATCGTCGTAGCGCCACTTTCCCGCGAAGTTCGCGAAGGCCGCTTGTTCGATCGCGCGTGGCTAGGTATCGGCGATGACGTCGCGATTCGCGTCGTGTGGACGCATGTGCGCGAGGATGTGGCGCGCGAGCGCATCGTCGCGCGGTGCGATCCGAACGATGCATACAAACTCGCGCACTGGGAGGAATATCGTCAGCGCCTGTTCGTGCCTGACGAAGCGCTTGCGAAGACGCTGCTGATGTTCGACACCAGCACGCCCTCGCAACCGGACTACGACGCGCTGCTCACGCGTCTGGTCGCATCGAACTGATCAGGCCGCAGCGAGCGCCCGCTCCGCGACGATCGCACTCGCGCCTTCGTACAGCTTGCCGAATCGATTGGCGAGGAATGCATCGAGCGGCACTTGCTCCTGACGAACGAAGCCGCTTTGCGGAAGCACGCCTTCACGGAACAGGTCGAGTTCGGCACAGATCGCGCCGGCCGTGGTGATCTGAATCGCGCTCATTGGCATGCCGCACACCTGCTTGGCGAAAATCTTGCGCGTGAACACGTCCTGCACAAGTTGGCCGTGACGCATGCCCGTGACCGTGACAAAAATCAGCACCACGTCCTGCGCGGTCGACGGCACCGCGCGCTTGAGCATCGTCTTCAAGCCATCGCGGTCGCTTGCCATGCGCAGATCGTCGAGCAGAAATTTCATCAACTCGCGATGCCCCGGATAACGCACCGACTTGTAGTCGAGCGATTCGACCTTGCCCGCAAGCGTTTCGCATAGCGTGCCGAGTCCGCCCGACGTATTGAACGCCTCGTACTCGATGCCATCCAGCGAAAAATGTTCGACACCTTCGAGCGGCTGAACCCATTGCGTGCGTCCTTCGCGAATCGCTTCGCAAGGCTGGCAATATTCGTTGATCAGACCGTCGATGCTCCACGTCAGGTTGTACTTCAGCGCGTTCGTCGGAAACTCGGGCAGCGCGCCCACGCGCATCTTTACTTCGCGAACGTCGTCGAGGCGCTTCGCCAGATCGTGCGCGACGATGCCGATGAAACCGGGCGCAAGACCGCACTGCGGCATGAATGCCTGCACGCTGTCTTCCGCGATCGCGCGGATCGCATGCGTCGCGCGAACATCCTCGGTCAGATCGAAATAGTGAATGCCCGCTGAACGCGCCGCCGATGCGACGCCGATCGCAAGGTAATACGGCAACGCGTTGACCAACGCATCGAAGCCTATGAGCGCCTGACGTAACGCGGATGTATCCGCCGAATCGACGCGGCGCGTGGCGATGCCTTGTGCATCGAGCAAGGCCAATGCGTGTTCGTCGCGGTCGAATGCGACCACGTCGAAGTCTCCGGTTTCGCGCAGCAGATTCGCAATGCTTTGACCGATCAGGCCGGCGCCGACGAGGGCTACTTTCATCGTCTTCTCCTTGTGTGTTGTTGCGTTCGGCTCGTCGATGCGAGCGATTCATCACACAGTGTAGGAGCGCGCGAATATTGATCACAGACGCAAAATGATGCGCTTCGACCATGATTTTCGTCATTTCGACGACGGTTTAATGCATTTTGTATGCAACCGCTTGATTTTCCTATCCGGCGCGGTCGATTTTGCGCGCCAGGATGATCGACGTCGTCGTGCGTTCGACGCCCTCCAGCGCGCCGATTTCGTCCAGCAGATCGTTCAGGCGATCGGGCAAATCCGCACGCAACCACGCGACGTAATCGAACTCGCCGCTCACCGCGCAGAGCAATTGAAGCTCGGGCATGCGCGCGAAACGCTTCTGCACATCGCGGCCGAACTTCGGCGCGAGCTTGATGCCCACATAAGCCTGAATGCTGGCGTCGAGCACGTCCTGCCCGAGCCGCACGCCGTAGCCCGCGATGACGTTGTTCTTTTCGAGCCGCGCGATGCGCGCGATCACCGTCGTGCGCGCCACGCCCAACTGGCGCGCAAGGTTGGCGACGCTTTCGCGAGCGTTCATCTGCAAAAGCGCAACGAGGTTGCGGTCGATTTCGTCGAGTTGATCGAGGCGCGGCGGTCTCATGTCGTCCCTCTTCGTTTGAATTTTGCGTTATGTGTTTTGCATGCCAACCGGTACTAGTGTTCCGTCCCAGAAATAACTTTACATAAATCCAACATGTTCTATGATCGACTTATGGTGTGCGGGAGACGATCGTGGGACGTAAGGGAATCGAGGTTCTCGTGTCCAATCTGGAGCGAGAAC
>NZ_LFJJ01000091.1 GCF_001189365.1 Candidatus Burkholderia verschuerenii
TCCACGCTTCCTCCCCACGGTCGGTCGCCCTTCCGCAGTTGCGCTTCACTTCGCTCGCTGTGGTCAACTTGCCGCGCGACTTGCACCCGCAAGAGTGCGCCCATGCTGGGCGCACAAAAAACGCCCGACAAAGTCGGGCCAATGAGTGGCGTTACTGAGAGATGCTCGGCCTAGACGACGTTCTTTTCAACGATTGGGTGATTCTCGAGGACTCGGTCACAACTCAGTGAGGACAAGTCCAGGCTGGAATACTTGCCGTTAAGAATCAGCTCCGACACTCCTCGGCCTGTGGCTGGCCCTTGCTGAAGTCCATGCCCGCTATAGCCGTTCGCGAAGACGCAGTTGTCGATGTCCGGGTGGTAACCGATGATGGCGTTGTGGTCAAAGACGTTGTACTCGTAATAGCCCGACCAGCAATTCTCGACACGTAGCGCTTCAAACTCCGGAACACGGTTGGCGAGCGTCGGCCAAATCACCTCGTCGAAGATGTTGTGGTCGACCTCATCGAGCGGCAGGTCATCGGGGTCGTTATCCGCCGACGGTGAAGTTCCCGTGATATAGGTCTTACCTTCAGGTCGGAAATACACTCCGGTCGGATCAATCAGAAGCGGTGCGTTCGTGAGACGTGCTGGCGACGACACGTTGAAAATGCTTCGGCGGCGCGCATAGACGGGAATATTGATACCCATCATCTCCGAGATTTTGCGTGTCCAAGCGCCGGCGGCGTTGACCAGCGTATCGCATGCGTACTGCTGACCGTTGTCGGCGACCACATGCGTAATTTCCCGACCTTGACGCTCGAGCCCAATCACGTCAGCCGGCACGTAGCGAACTCCTATCGATTGCGCCTTTTTTCGCAGCGCTTGCACGAGTCCATATCCATCGAACCACCCTTCTCCGCTGACCCCATATGCGCCTGCCGATAGGTCGTCAACGTTGAGCCAGGGGAACTTCTCCTGCAGGCCGCTTTGAGAAAGAAGTTCGATATTTGCGCCCAAGCTTCGCTGCAGCGCGTGATTTTCGCGCAGCACGCTCTCCCCCGCAGGGGTTGCCAGGAACAAGTAGCCGCCTTCGTGCAGGTCGATTGCTGGCTTGCTTCCATCGACTTCCAGGATGTTGCCGATGTTGCGCAAAAATTCGATGCCGTAGAGCGACATCTGGATGGAAAGAGGTGTCGAGAACTGCTGTCGAATGGAGGCAGCCGATAACGCGGACGACGACTTCGCGTAACTGGGGTCACGCTCAATCACGGTTACCTTTACCGACGGGTCGGACGTGCGCAAGAAGTAAGCAATTGAACTGCCAATCACACCGCCGCCAATGATAACGACTTGAGAACTCATGTGTTGCTCCACTTTCCCGAATTGAGGACGCTCGCTTGTCGAGCGGAACACATTCAATCTTTCTAATGCTGCTTCAGGCGCGACGAGACCTCCCGGGAGCGAGACTCACGGCTCCCGGGAGCGGGCATTAGTCGATGTTGAAGTCGATGCCCTGGGCGAGAGGCAACGCCGAAGAGAAGTTGACCGTGTTCGTCGCACGACGCATGTAGCCCTTCCATGCATCAGAGCCCGACTCGCGGCCGCCGCCCGTTTCCTTCTCGCCACCGAAGGCGCCGCCAATCTCGGCTCCGCTCGGGCCAATGTTCACGTTCGCGATTCCGCAATCGCTGCCGGCCGCCGAGAGGAAGCGTTCGCTCTCGCGCAGGTCCGTCGTGAAGACACACGACGACAAGCCGTGATGAGCAGCGTTGTTGGCTTCGACGGCCTCGTTGAAGTCGCTGTACTTCATCACATAGAGAATCGGCGCGAATGTCTCTTGCAGAACGATTTCGGTCTGCGACGACATCTCGGCGATTGCCGGGCGCACGTAGAAGCCCTTCTCGTTTCCGGCAACCGTGTGGCGCTCACCACCAAAGACCTTGCCGCCTTCGCTCTTCGCCTGCTCGAGCGCTGCTTGCATGCGTTTAAAGGACTGCTCGTCGATGAGCGGTCCCATCAGCGTGCCCTGCTCCAGCGGATTGCCAATCGAGACCTTGCTGTAGAAGGTCTTCAGACGCTCAACAACCTTGTCGTAAATGCCTTCGTGCACGAAAAGGCGATGCAGAGTGGTGCATCGCTGGCCGGCAGTACCGACTGCGGAAAAGAGGATGCCGCGCAGCGCGAGCTCGAGGTCTGCGGTATTGGAGACGATGCCTGCGTTATTGCCGCCAAGTTCGAGGATGGAGCGGCCAAAGCGTCGAGCCACCTCGATACCAACAGTACGGCCCATTTCGGTACTGCCGGTTGCGCTCACGATGCTCGAGCGCGGGTCTGCTACCAGTTTGGCACCGACGTCACGGCTACCGTTAATGAGCGCAGTGAGTCCGTCAGGTGCGTCGCCGAACTCTTTCAATGCATCTTTGAGAATCTGGTCCACGGCGAGTGCCGTCAGCGGCGTCTTTTCCGACGGCTTCCAGATAACTGCGTTGCCGCACACGAGTGCGAGTGCGGCGTTCCATGACCATACCGCTGCCTGGAAGTTAAAGGCAGAGATGACGGAGCAGACTCCCATCGGATGCCAGGTTTCAGCCATACGATGGCCCGGCCGTTCCGAGGCGATGGTGAGGCAGTAGAGCTGACGCGACAATCCGACTGCGAAGTCGCAAATGTCAATCATCTCCTGAACTTCGCCGAGGCCCTCTTGCAGGATTTTGCCCGTTTCGAGCGTGATGATGCTACCCAAGGCCTGCTTGCGTTCACGGAGCTTGTTCCCGAGCAATCGAACCAGTTCTCCTCGGCGCGGCGCCGGCACGTTGCGCCACGCCTTATAGGCTTCTTGAGCCTTTGCCAGTACGGCGTCGACATCGGCGACAGTCTGACTTGCAACTCGGCCAACGAGCTCGCCATTGATGGGCGAATGAACTGCGATGTCACCGGCTTCCGCCAGATGCGAGATGCGAAGGTCCGAGAGGATCCTCAAACCGCATCGGCAGACGACGCCGTGGGCGGGTCATTACCTCGTCGTCGTCGATACGGCGAAGAAGGCGCGTCCGGCGTGGGCGCCGGGACCGGGCGCGGCGGCGCGCGCGAAGACACCCGTCGGCGCGGATACCGTGGATTGATTCCGCAGGCGCGCGATTATCGAGAACGCGCCAGCAGCACGCCCGCCAGCGCCAGCGCGAATCCCGCTAACTGGATCGGACCGAGCCGTTCGCCGAACGCGAGATAGCCTTCCAGCGCGGCGAGCGGCGGCGCGAGGAACATCAACGCCGTGGCGCGCGATGCATCGCCGCGCCGGACCATCCAGACCAGCAGCGTTGCGGCGACGCCGGAGAGCATCACGATGCCCCACGCGAGCGCGAGCCAGGTCGTCGGCGAGGAGACGAAGCGATGTTCGCCGAGCGAGAACGCGAGCATCATCGCGACCAAGGCCGCGCCCGCGTTCTGCAAGGTGGCGGCGCTGCGGATATCCGCGCCCGCCAGCGAAGACTTCTGATACAACGTGCCGGCGGTGATCGCGACGACCGCCAGCAGCGCGACCGACACCACCAGCCAAGGCGGCGCGGAACCATGAAGCGTGCCGCTCGCCGCGATCTTCGGCGCCAGCACCAGCGCCACGCCCGCGAGACCGAGGACGAGTCCGCTCCACGCGCGCGCCGACAAGCGCTCGCCGAACAGCCGCGCGGCGATCGCCGCCGTCAGCAGCGGCTGCAACGCACCGAGCAGCGCCATGATGCCCGCTGCCATGCCCTGCGCGACGGCCCAGTATCCCGCGCCGAGATAGACGCCCTGCAACAGCGCGCCCGCGAACAGATGCCGCGCCGCCTGGCTCGGCTTCGGCCACGGCGCGCGCGCAATCAGCGCGATCGCGCCGAGCAGCAGCGTCGTGCCGGTGAAGCGCGCGAGCAGATAGAGATTGGGATCGACATACAGCGTGATCGCGCGGGCGACGATGAAACCCGTCGACCACAGGAACACGAACACGGGCGCGGCGAAGCTGGACAGCATGACGGATGGACGCGAATAGGAAGACCGAAAGCGTCGGAGTATCCGCGCGATTCGCCGCTGCGTCTTGTTCAGCCGTGCACTGCGCGTTCACTCGATGGAAAACGTGTCCAGCGGCTGATTGGCGCGCGCCTCGCTCTCGAAGCGCCGCGCGAGTTGCGCATGGAGCCGCCGCGCTTCGTCGAGCGTGAGGTCGATCCAGTAGGGATCGCCGGCGGCGTCGTTCAGGCGTTCCGGCGGAAACTGAATCTCGATGACCACGCCTTTCTTGTACATGCGACCGACCTCGTGCCAGGAAAACTCCCGAGTCTAGCGGAGCGGCGCGCGTTCATTCACTACTCAGCGGAAAGACTGCATTGAACGCTTCGTCTGCGACAACCCGTGCGATAACCCGCCTGCTGCATTGCCAACGTTTTGCCACATAAGGCCGCTAAACTCCACACACTTCCTCACCGATTCTCCGATGCTCGCCGAACAATGACATCAATACATCCTCGCCGAGCTGGACCGGCATGGCGCGCTCGCGGTCGCGGACCTCGTGCGGGCGCTGTCCGTATCGCGCGAAACCGTGCGGCGCGATCTCAACGCGCTGGCTGAACGCGGCCTCGTCACGACGACGCACGGCGGCGCGCTGTCGGTCGATCGGCGCGAGCCGCATGTCGACGTGCGCGAGCATGCCAACGCGACGGCCAAGCAGAAGATCGGCGCGCGCGCGGCGGCGTTGGTCGCGGACGGCGCGTCGCTGCTCATCGATTCGGGCAGCACGACGCAGGCGCTGGCGCGCGCGCTGCAGGACCGGCATCGGCTGAGCGTTTATACGAACGACTGGCGGATCGCGCTGATTCTCGGCCGCCGCAACGGCAATCGCGTGACTTTGCTCGGCGGCGAACTCGCCGAACTCGAGGACGCCGCGTTCGGCCTCGATACGGTGCAGCAGCTTTCGCAATATCACGCGGATTTTGCGTTCGTCGGCGCGGGCGGCATCACCAGCGAGGCGCATCTCACGGATTACTCGCGCCTCGCCGCCGAAGTGCGCGGGCGGATGATCGCGGCGGCGGCGTGCGCGGTCGTCGTCGCGGATCGGTCGAAGTTCGGCACGGTGACGCCGGTGCGCATTCGCGGCTTCGAGGCGGTGCGCTATCTCGTCACCGAAAACGCGCCCGACAAGGCGCTCAAGCGTGCGCTCGCGGCGCGCGGGCCGGAACTGATCGTAGCGTGAACCGCGGTCAGACCGTGCCCGGTTCGCGCGCGGCCGGACTCACGCCGGCGGCTTCGAGCGCTTCGTGCAGCGTCGAAAAAATATGCTCCGCGCCGACGATCCGCGTCATGCCATGCCGATCCATATCGGCGCGCAAATAGCGGTTCACGCGTCCGAAAATCACCGCGATGCCGCGCGCCCGCAAAGCCTCGATCAGATCGATCACCGAGCGCGACGCGGAGTAATCGATATCGGTGATCGCGCCCGCATCGACGACGAACCAGCGCAGGCCGCCCGGCGCGTGCTCGGCGAGTTGCAGCGCTTCTTCGCAGAAGAAATGATCGTTCGCGTAGAACAGATCCGCGCCGAAGCGGTAGACGATCAGGCCGGGCGCGGTGATGGTCGCGGGCCGCACCGGCGCGAATTGCCAGCGGCCGTTGGGTTCGGTGGGCGCGAGCATCATCGTGTGCGGACGATAGCTGTGGCGCACGTGACGCATCAGCGACAGCGCGACCGCCAGCAGAATGCCTTGCTCGACGCCGACCATCACGACGGCCGCCGCCGTGATCAGCGCGAGATTGAATTCGCCGCGCGTTTCCCGGCGGATATCTTTCAAACTCTGCACGTTGACCAGCCCGAGCGCGATCGTAAACACGATGCCCGCCAGCACGCAATGCGGCAAATACTGCAAATAGCCGCTCAGAAACAGCAGCACGATAATCACCACCGCCGCGAACGCGAGTTGCCCGATCTGGCTGCGCGTGCCAGCGCGATCGGCCATCGCGGTTTGGGTCTGGCTGCCGTTCACGACGAAGGTACCGCTGAACGCGGCGGCGGTATTGGCGGCGGCGAGACCGAGGATATCGGCGTTGGTATCGACGGATTCGCGATACTGCTGCGCGAACACGCGCGCGGCGGCGGCGCTTTGCGCGACGATCATCACGAAGCACGATGCCGCCGCCGGCAGCAGATCCAGCGCCTGCTGCCATGTCACCGCCGGAAAGCGCAGCGCGGGCAGGCCGCCCGCGACCGGCCCGAGCAGCGCGATGCCGTGCGCCGAAAAGTCGAACGCGCGGCTCGCCGCGATGCTGCCGATCACCGCGACGAGCGGCACCGGCGCGCGCGGCGCGATGCGCTTGCCGATAAGAATCGCGATGACCACGCACGCCGTCAGCGCAACGGTCGGCCCATGCGCCTGCGCGAGATGCGTCGTCACATGCAGCAGTTGCGAAAGACTTCGCGAGGACGGATACGGCACCGTCATGCCGAGCATGTCGCCGAGCATCGCGATGGACACATGCACGCCGACGCCCGCGAGAAAGCCGACCAGCACCGTGCGTGACAGAAAATCCGCGAGAAAGCCGAGCTTGAAGATGCGCGCGCAGAGCAACATGGCGGCGGTCAGCAGCGCGACCATGCTCGCGAGCGTCACGTATTCGGCGCTGGCCATCGACGCCATCGTGGCGACGCGGCTGCTGAAGATGGTGGCCGTCGCGGAATCGGCGGCGACTACCAGATGCCGCGACGCGCCGATCAGCGCGAACGCCGCGACCGGCAAGAGCGCGGTGTAGAGGCCGGTGATCGTCGGCATGCCGGCGATGCGCGCATAACCCAGCACCTGCGGAATATCCATCGACGCGAGCGAAATACCCGCGAGCACATCGCGCCAGGCGGCGGCGCGACTGATCGGACGAATGCCCTTGAGCAGGCTCAGGCGGCCAGTCGATTTGTTATTCTGATCAGATTCGTTCATCGCTATTTCTAATGGGTCGACGGCGTGCATCTTAACAATGCGCGATGGCTTGGCCGGGCACGTAAAAGACTACATCACACGCATGCGCGCGTTTGGCGAATTGTGTCGATAGTTGGCGATTCGTGGCGCGTTCATGGTCATGTCACAGAGCTTTGCGATGCTTCCGCCTGAACGTCGGAGGGCGCATTTCACGGCCCTTTCCCGACCTGACGCTTCCCCGACAAGAGAGATCGCCATGACCAAGCTGCTGCCCGTCGTAGCTGCCGCTGTATCCCTGTTTGCCGCGTTGCCCGCTCACGCCGCCGATGCCGTGGTGCTCTACACTGCCGACGGCCTCGAGAATCTCTACAAGGACGTGTTGCCCGCGTTCGCAAAGAAAGAAGGCGTGAAGGTCAATATCGTCACGGCCGGCAGCGGCGAAGTGGTGAATCGCGCGACCGTCGAAAAGGATTCGCCGAAGGCCGACGTGCTCGTCACGTTGCCGCCGTTCATTCAGCAGGCGCAACAAGGCGCGCTGCTGCAGCCTTATCAGAGCGTGAACTACAAGAACGTGCCGGCGATCGCGAAGGCTTCGGACGGTGCGTGGGCCACGTTCGTGAACAACTACTTCTCGTTCGCGATCAACCCGGAAACGACCAAGTCCGCGCCGAAGACGTTCTCCGATCTGCTGCATCCGGATTACTCGGGCAAGATCGCGTATTCGAATCCGGCGACGGCGGGCGACGGCATGGCCGTGATCATCCTGACCTCGGCGCTGATGGGCGAGGACAACGCGTTCAAGTATCTGACGTCGCTGGAAAAGAGCGCCAAGTTCCACACCAAGGGCACCGGCTATCTCGACGTGCTGCTCTCGCGTAACGAAATCGCCTTCGCCAACGGCGACCTGTAGATGGACCTCGACGATGCCGCGAACGGCGGTCTGTCGATCAAGCCGCTGTTCCTGTCGCACAAGGCCGGCGAAGCGCCGACCACGTTCCAGTTGCCGTACGCGATCGGCCTGATCAAGGGCGGCCCGAATCAGGCGGAAGGCAAGAAGCTGATCGACTATCTGATGTCGTCGGAAGTGCAGGCGAAGGTGCCGGACATCTACGGCATTCCGGGTCGCACCGACGTGCCGCTCGCGGGCAAGAATGGCGAAGCCGTCAAAGAGGCGATCCACGGCGTCAAGCTGATTCCGGTGGACTGGAACCAGGTGATGGCAAAGAAGGCCGGCTGGACCGAGCGCTGGAAGAACGAAGTGATCGGCAACACCGGCAAGCAGACCGACGTCGTCAAGCCGAAGTCGTAACGTGAGCGCCGTTCCGAAGGAAGCCTTCGGCGTCGACCGAACGCCGGGCGTGCACGTCGATCGCCTTACCGTGCGCTTCGGTGCGCGCACGGTGCTGGACGATCTGTCGCTGACGATCCGGCGCGGCGAGTTTCTCACCGTGCTCGGGCGCAGCGGCTGCGGCAAGACCACGCTGCTGCGTTTCATCGCCGCCGATGCGCTCGCGGGCAAGCTCAGCGTCGCGGGCCGCGATCTCACGCATGTGCCGCCGCATCAGCGCAATCTCGGGCTGCTGTTTCAGAGCTATGCGCTGTTTCCGCATCTGTCCGTGTTCGATAACGTCGCGTTCGGTTTGC
The DNA here is from genome assembly GCF_001189365.1 of Candidatus Burkholderia verschuerenii. Lineage (GTDB taxonomy): Bacteria > Pseudomonadota > Gammaproteobacteria > Burkholderiales > Burkholderiaceae > Caballeronia > Caballeronia verschuerenii. Next base: position 8,561 of record NZ_LFJJ01000091.1, read on the forward strand.
GGGCGCGCAAGCTGAAGGCGGCGGAAATCGCGCGCCGTGTCGCCGATGCGTTGAAGCTCGTGCAATTGTCGGAATCGGGGCACGTGATGCCCGCGCAATTGTCGGGCGGCATGCAGCAGCGCGTGGCGTTGGCGCGCGCGCTGGTGATCGAGCCGGATGTGCTGCTGCTCGACGAACCGCTCTCCGCGCTCGATGCGAATCTGCGCGCGTCGGTGCGCAGCGAACTGAAGGTGCTGCATGAGCGTCTGCCGAATCTGACCATCGTCTGCGTGACGCACGATCAGGACGACGCGCTCGTGCTGTCCGATCGCACGCTGCTGATGCGCGATGGCCGCATCGCCCAGCTCGGCACGCCGCGCGAACTCTACGATGCGCCGAAAGACGGCTTCGTCGCGCGTTATCTCGGCGCGGCCAATCTGCTGCCGCCGCGCGTCGTGTTCCCGGTCGGCGATGCGCGTTACGAAGAGCGCGAACGCGTCGCGTGCATTCGTCCGGAGAGCTTCCGGATCGTGCCGCTCGGCGAAGGGCGGCTGCACGGCACGATTGCATCGATCGAATGGTACGGCTCGGTGCTGTCCGTCTCCGTCACGCTTGATGCCATGCCCAACGAGCCCGTGCTCATTTCGGCGCAGCGCGGACATCATCGCCTGCCGGAAAAGGGCTCGCGCGTTTCACTTTCCTTCGAGGCTGACGATGTCGTCCTTGTACGCCCCTGAGGGCCTCGCGCAAGAAGGCGTCCTGAGCGACGCCGAACTCGAGGCGCAATTCGCCGAACACGCGAAGGCGGCGAAGCGTCGCGAGCGCGCGGCGAACTGGCATCTGCTGTTTATTTTCGTCGTGGTGCTCGGGCCACTGGTGATTTATCCGCTCGCGCGCATGGTGCTGCTGAGTGTCAGCGGCGCGAACGGTTTGACGATGCATCCGTACACGGCGTTCTTCGGCAATCCGGAAACGCGCGGGCTGATCGGCACGACGCTCGGCATTTTGTTCGCGAGTGCGACGCTGGTGGCATCGGTGCTCGGCGTCGCGCTGGCGTCGATGCTGTTTTTCAAGCCGTTTCCCGGCGTCAAACTGTTGATGCGCTTTCTGGAGTTGTTCGTCGCGTTTCCATCGTTTCTGGTGGCGTTCACGCTGATCTTTCTGTACGGCTCGCAAGGCTCGGTGAGCATCGGATTGCAGCGATTGTTTTCGCTCGAATCGCCGCCGATGGATTTTCTGTTCGGCATCGGCGGCGTGGTGCTCGCCGAAGTTGTGTTCTACGCGCCCTTCGTGGTGCGCCCGACGCTGGCATCGTATGCGACGCTCGACATGCGCCTCGTCGAAGCCGCCAGGAGCCTCGGCGCGGACGGCTGGATGGTCGCGATGAAAGTCGTGCTGCCGCTCGCGTGGCCGGGCATCGCGGCGGGCACGATTCTCTGCTTTCTGCTGACGCTGAACGAGTTCGGCATTCTGCTGGTGCTCGGCAGCGCCCATCTCGTCACCTTGCCGATCGCGATCTACAGTTCCGCGACCGTCGATCTCGACTTGCCGACGGCGGCAGCGGGTTCGGTCGTGATGCTGCTGATGTCCTTGTCGCTCTATGCACTGTATCGGCGCGTCAATCGCAAAACCAGCGCGGGAGATCGTTGAGATGCAGCTTTCCGCTTTGCTGAGACCGCGTTCGCTGATGAGCGGCGCGTTCACCGTATTCGTCGCGCTGGTGTGCTTCTGGCTGTTCGTGCTGCCGGTGATCGTGGTGGCGTTGTCGAGCGTGGCGTCGCACTGGTCGGGCACGATCCTGCCCGATGGCTTCAGCACGCGCTGGTTTTCGCGCCTGTCGTCGAGCGATATGGATGCGCTCATCACGAGTCTGCAAGTCGGCTTTACGGTGGCCGTCGTCGGCACGATTCTGGGGTTGTGGCTCGCGCTGGCGCTCGAAGGCCGCGACCGTCGCGGAATCGGTGCGGTGGTCGACGCCGTCGCCATGTTGGGCAACGGCGTGCCGAGCGTGGTGCTCGGACTCGCGGTGCTGATCGCCTATCACAAGAAGCCGGTCGATATCTCCGGGTCGGCCGCCATCGTCGTGCTGGTGCAACTGGCGCTGGTGCTGCCGTTCTGCTACCGGTGCGCCGCCGCCGCGCTCCGTCCCGAACTCACGACCTTGCGCGAAGCCGCCGCGAGTCTCGGCGCGCCGCCGCGCATGGTGCTGCTGCGCATGGTGCTGCTGCGCGTGGTGCTGCCGCAACTGGTGCCCGCGATCCGCGCGAGTCTCGCGCTGGGCTTCGCGCTGTCGCTGGGCGAACTGGGCGCGACGCTGACCGTCTATCCGCCGGGCTTCGCGACGGTGCCGATCGTCGTCGTGGGGCAGGTGAATCGCGGCTACTATCTGCCGGCGTCGGCGCTTGCGCTGATTCTGCTCGGGGTATCGCTGGCGGCGCTGTTGCTGATTGCCGCGCGCGTGCCGCGCCGTTGAGGTGCACTGCGAGGTGCATCGTAGCAAGAACGATTCCTCCGCCAATTCGCACGCGAAACATCCGGATGACGAAATAATTCTTACCGCTTCATGCGGGCTTCTTGGGCCGTCCGGCTTCTGTCCGGACGCCGTCGCGTCTTGCGCCTGTCATACCCAAAAAAATTAAATTGGCGTAACCTGCACGTTCGGTCACGCCGCACCCGCATGCTTTCGATGAACTTCCTGGCTGGACCCCGCCACGCTCATTAAGCGAACGTCCGGACGAAACCTTTTGCATGCATTCGCGGTCGTTGCTTATGTCGCAATAACCGGAGGTATCGATGACATCCGTCGATCTGGAATTCGAACATCTCAACAGTACCGTCGACGCACTGCGTCGCTCCATCTCCAACCGCCTGATGTACGGCGTCGGCAAGGACGCGGTCACCGCGCAGCCGCGCGACTGGCTGCATGCGGTTGAACTCGCGGTCCGCGACCGGCTCGTCGCGCGCTGGATGCGCACCACGCGGATGCAATACGAACAGGACGTCAAACGCGTCTATTACCTGTCGATGGAGTTTCTGATCGGCAGAACCTTTTCCAATGCGCTTCTCGCGCTCGGCATATACGATGAGGTGAAGCAGGCGCTCGGCCAGCTCGGCATCGATCTGGCCTCGCTCGGGGATCTCGAACCGGATGCCGCGCTCGGCAACGGCGGTCTCGGGCGTCTGGCCGCATGTTTCCTCGATTCGATGGCGACTGTCGGCGTGCCGGGTTTCGGCTACGGCATCCGCTACGAATACGGCATGTTCCGGCAGACCATCGTCGACGGCAATCAGGTCGAAATGCCCGACTACTGGCTGCGCGCGGGCAATCCGTGGGAGTTTCCGCGTCCCGAAGTGACCTACACCGTGCATTTCGGCGGCCGCACCGTGCAGCACGACGATCGCACCGACTGGATCGACACCGAGCACGTCAACGCGATGGCCTACGATACGGTCATCCCCGGCTTCGATACGACTGCGACCAACACGCTGCGCCTGTGGTCCGCGCGCGCGACCGACGAGTTCGATCTCTCCGCGTTCAATCAAGGCGACTATCGCCGCGCGGTGGAAGCGAAGAACACGTCGGAACACGTCTCGCGCCTGCTGTATCCCGATGACTCGACGCAAGCCGGGCGCGAACTGCGTCTGCGTCAGGAATACTTCTTCGTCTCCGCGACGATGCAGGACCTGATCCGCCGCTATCAGCGCACGCATACGCACTTCGGGCAGCTCGCGGAAAAGGTCGCGGTGCATCTGAACGATACTCACCCGGTGCTGGCCATTCCCGAACTGATGCGCCTGCTCGTGGATCGGCATCATCTGCCGTGGGACAAGGCGTGGAAGCTGATCCAGCAGATGTTCTCCTACACGAACCACACGTTGATGCCCGAGGCATTGGAAACGTGGGACGTGGAGATGCTGTCGCGTCTGCTGCCGCGCCATCTGGAGATCATCTTCGAGATCAACGCGCAGTTCCTCAAGCAGGTCACGGAGAAGTTCGGTCGCGACGTCGAACTGATTCGCCGTATCTCGCTCGTCGACGAATACGGCCAGCGACGCGTGCGCATGGCGCATCTGGCGATCGTCGCGAGTCACAAGGTCAACGGCGTATCGAAGCTGCACTCGCAACTGATGGTGCAGAACATCTTCTCCGACTTCGCGCGCATGTATCCCGAGCGCTTCACCAACGTGACGAACGGCATCACGCCGCGCCGCTGGCTGGCGCAGGCGAGTCCGTCGCTGTCGTCGCTGATCGACAAGCGGCTCGGACCGCGCTGGCGTACCAATCTGTTCGAGCTCGCCCGTTTGCGCGAATGGCGCGACGACTCCGAGTTCATCAAGGCCTTCCACGAAGCGAAGTTCGTCAACAAGCTGCGGCTCGTCGAACGCGCCAAGCGCGAGGCCAACGCGATCATCAATCCGGAAGCGCTGTTCGATCTTCAGGTCAAGCGCATCCACGAATACAAGCGGCAACTGCTGAACATCCTTTACGTGATCGTGCGATACAACCGTATCCGCGAGAATCCGGAGCAGGACTGGACGCCGCGCGTGGTGATGTTCGCGGGCAAGGCGGCTTCCGCCTACAAGATGGCGAAGAACATCATCAAGCTGATCAACGACGTCGCGAAGAAGATCAATGCGGATCCGTTGGTCGGCGATCGCCTGAAGGTGGGCTTCATTCCGAACTACGGCGTGAGCATCGCGGAACTCATCATTCCGGCGGCCGATCTCTCCGAGCAGATTTCGATGGCCGGCACCGAAGCATCGGGCACTGGCAACATGAAGCTCGCGTTGAACGGCGCGCTGACCATCGGCACGCTGGATGGCGCGAACATCGAGATTTGCGATGCCGTGGGACGCGAGAACATCTTCATCTTCGGCAACACCACGGACGAGATCGAATCGCTGCGCGCGGCGGGGTATCGTCCGCGGCAGATTTACGAGGAAAATCCCGACCTCAAGGTTGCGCTCGATCAGATTCGCCTGGGTCACTTCTCGCCGGAAGAGCCGCATCGCTTCTACGACATCTTCCATACGCTGGTGGACTGGGGCGATCACTATATGGTGCTCGCCGACTTCGACAGCTTCGACAAGACGCAAACCGAAGTCGACCTGCGTTATCGCGACAAGGACGCGTGGACCAAGAGCGCAATCGAAAACGCCGCGGGCATGGGCATTTTCTCGTCGGATCGCACGATTCAGGAATACGCGCGCGATATCTGGCACGTCGAGCCCTTGCAGATCAGCGCGGACGATTGATCCCGCGCGCGCTCAATGCCGCGTGACGCGCGTCACGCGGCCGAGCGTCGCGTGCGGAAAGTAAGCGGTCAGTTTGCCGATCACGTCGTTGAGATCGCTGCTGGCCGTTTCGACGTACAACACCGTGCGGTCGTGGAGGCGGCTCGTCTCCACGACGAGCTCGTGCCCGCGCCGAAGGCATATTCCAGCATCTCGCGCGCGCTGGACGATTCGAGACCGGGGATGGTCAGATCGAAGGCGACGCAGTTGTCTGTGTCATGCTGAAGCCGCGAGAAGGGAAGCGCGGTCGAATCGGAGGTGCGATACATCGAAGGATGCCGCCCGCTGGCGGCGCGTCGTGGCGATGAATCCACTCTAGCGCCGCCCGGCTCAACGTCACGCTAAAGTCTCGCGCGGCGCCGTAAAGAAACTATCAAAATCACGCCTTCGGTTTGGCGGCAGCCGCTTGTGCGTGCTTTGCTACGGCGCTCGTGACGAGCGCGGCGACCTTGTCGGCGAATTCCTGATCCTTGGTGATGAGCACTTCGCGCTCGCCATCGGGCGTGTCGACCATCAGCTGATAGATCGTGTCCTGCGTGATCCACGTCAGATAGCCGACGACGACGATCATCACGCCGAGCACCAGCGACGCGCCCGAACCGCTCGCGATGCCCGCGCCGAGCACGGCGAGCCCGATGATCGCCAGGATGATCGGCAGCGCTTTCTTGCGGTCGATCCGCACGACGCGCGCGGCGCGCAGATCGCGCAGCGGAATCATCTGGCCCGAGGCCGACAGGCCGGCGCGCGACAGGGTCACGCCGCGTTCGTTGAAGGGTGTATCCATGAAGTCCGGAAATGAAGCGGGAAACCGGGCAGATTACCAGACGATGTCGCATGTGGGCATCGCGTGCCTTGACGGAGCGCAGCCTCGTCCTTGCATATCGGAAAAACCCGATATATACTTCGTTCCAAGACGATTCGGAAAGGTCCGTGTTTTCGTATGGACTATCCGGCGTCAGAAGCACGAGTAACGAAATGGACATCGACGCGATTCACAAAGCTCTCGTCAATCCTCTTCGCCGCGAAATTCTCGAGTGGCTGAAGGAGCCGGAGCGGCATTTTCCGAATCAGGAACTGCCGCTGTCGCATGGCGTCTGCGCGGGTCAGATCGATGGGTGCTGCGGCATGTCGCAGTCCACCGTTTCGGCGCATCTCGCCACTTTGCATAAGGCCGGGCTGGTCACGACTCGTCGCGTCGGGCAATGGGTGTTCTTCAAGCGCGACGAAGCGGCGATCCAGGCGTTCCGCGATTCCATCGACAAGCTCTGAATGCGCGAATGCTGCAATCGTCCAAAACTTTCAATTTAATTAGGATGCCTTTCAATGACGACTCTCTTTGATTCGCTTCAAGTCGTCGCACTGACGCTCAGGAATCATATCGTGATGGCGCCGCTCACGCGTCAGCGCGCGGGCGTCGAACGCGTGCCCAACGCGCTGATGGCTCAGTACTATGCGGATCGCGCATCGGCGGGCCTGATTCTGAGCGAAGCCACGTCGGTGACGCCGCAGGGCGTCGGTTACGCGGATACGCCGGGCATCTGGTCCGACGAACAGGTCGAAGGCTGGAAGCTCGTCACCAAGGCCGTGCACGATGCGGGCGGCAAGATCATGCTGCAACTGTGGCACGTCGGCCGCGTGTCGGATCCGGTCTTCCTGAACGGGGCGAACTGCCGGTCGCGCCGGAAGGCCACGTGAGCCTCGTGCGTCCGCAACGCGGTTACGTGACGCCGCGCGCGCTGGAACTCGATGAAATCGCCGGCGTGGTCGCGGCGTATCGCAAGGGCGCGGAGAACGCGAAGCGCGCCGGTTTCGACGGCGTGCAGGTGCACGGCGCGAACGGTTATCTGCTCGACCAGTTCCTGCAGGACAGCACCAACAAGCGCACCGACGATTACGGCGGCCCGATCGAGAATCGCGCGCGTCTGATGCTCGAAGTGGTCGATCAATGTATCGATGTGTGGGGCGCGGATCGCGTGGGCGTGCATCTCGCACCGCGTGCCGATTCGCACACGATGGGCGACAGCGATCGCGGCGCGACCTTCGGTTATGTCGCAAGCGAACTGGGCAAGCGCAAGATCGCGTTTATCGCGGCGCGCGAACATTAAGCGCAGGACAGCCTCGGACCGCGACTGAAGAAGGCCTTCGGCGGCGTGTATATCGCCAACGAAGGCTTTTCGAAGGACAGCGCCGAAGCCATCATCGAACGCGGCGACGCGGATGCGGTGGCCTGGGGCAAGCCGTTCATCGCTAACTCGGATCTGGTGCGCCGCTTCGAATTGAACGCACCGCTCAACGATTGGGATACGTCGACGTTCTACGCGCCGGGCGCGACGGGTTACACGGATTATCCGCTGCTCGAAACGGCGGAATAAGTTCTTTCTTTGTAAATGAAAACAGCGGCTTCGGCCGCTGTTTTTGCTTCTTGTTGCTGTGAACGAGCAATCGATATCGAGCGCCTGAGAGCGATTGCAAAATTTTGCTCGGTTCCTGCCGGAACAGACCGCGCCATGCTTAATATATAAAACGTCAGCAAGCGTGCGCATCAACGGATGCGTGGGTTATCGATGCTCGCCGGAAGTAATTAGCATTGCTATATTGTTTCGATGCAACGATCGGCGAGCCAATTAACCATTCACTCGGGACGCGTCCCGAATCGGAGTGCTTATGTCGTGGTTCGCGCAAACGCTGCGCGCATTTCCCGAAATCGCGATTTTCCTGTCGCTGGGAATCGGGTATTGGGTCGGCGGCAAGAGTTTTCGAGGGTTCAGTCTCGGCGCGGTGACGGCTACCTTACTGGCGGCCATTGCCATCGGGCAATTCGGCATTACGGTTTCTCCGAACGTCAAATCGGTGTTCTTCCTGATGTTCCTGTTTGCCGTCGGTTATGGCGTCGGCCCGCAATTCGTTAGAGGCATCGCCAAGGATGGCGTGCCGCAGGCGCTATTCGCAGTCGTGCAATGCGCGCTGTGTCTTGCGGCGCCGATCGTCGCGGCCAAGCTGGCGGGTTACGACATCGGCTCGGCGGCCGGATTGTTCGCCGGCTCGCAGACCATTTCCGCGTCGATGGGACTCGCCACCGACGCGATCAACCGCCTCGGACTCGAACAGGCACAGTCGAAAGCCTTCCTTTTAGGCGCCATCTTGTTGAGCGCCGCGCTCGCAGGGTGTGAAGGCCATGACAATGCCAACGCGCAATCCACCACCGCCAAGCGAGTTTTCCGCTGCGGCAACTAACCTAGATAGATTTCAATCATGTCTTTGAATCGCAGGAATTTCCTTAAACAATCTGCAACGGCCCTGGGTGTAGTAAGTGCGGCAACACTTTTGCCAGCTAGCATTCAGCGTGCACTTGCGATACCAGCTGCCTCGACCACCGGAACAATTGCGGATGTCGAGCATGTCGTTGTCTTGATGCAGGAAAACCGATCGTTTGAGCAATATCTCGGAACTCTGGCAGGTATCCGCGGCTTTAGCGATAAAGCCACGTTGCCTATTGACGGTCAACCGTCAATCTGGCAGCAGCCCGATGGCAAAGGTGGATTTATCTTGCCCTTCTATCTCGACAGCAACAGCACAATGGCACAGGCCATGAGATCGCTGCCGCATGGATGGAACGACGGGCACCAAATGTGGAATCATGGTCGCTGGGATAACTGGGTCTTCGCGAAAGGCCCGTTGACCATGGGCTATTTTACTCGCGCTGACATCCCATTTCACTACGCGCTAGCGGATTCTTTCACTGTGTGTGATGCGTATTTCAGTTCATGCATGGGCCCCACCAATACCAATCGTTCACACTTGATGACGGGGATGATTGATATTGGCGCAACTGGAGGCGGCCCTTTACTCGAAAATGCGCCAACGAACAACGTACCGCTCACCTGGACAACCTATCCGGAGCGCCTGCAAAATGCTGGAGTAAGTTGGCAGATTTATCAGGGCACTATAGGAAACGAACCATTCAAAACATCAAAGGCAGCCTCAGCAACGGGAGACCCAGATAACCCCATTAGTCCTTTCAACTTGTTGCCGCAATTCTTCTCCGCCATTTCACACTCGTCACCAAATTCAGCCATTGCGCAGCGCGCTTGTTCGATCAGGACATATGCGCAATTCTCGTCAGATGTCGCGTCCGGCAATCTGCCTCAGGTTTCTTGGTTGATGCCGCCGTTGCTATGCTCCGAGCACCCGGTGTTCACTCCTTCCGACGGCGCCACATATATTGCAGCGATTCTCGACGCACTGACTGCTAACCCTGCTGTTTGGAGCAAGACTGTACTTTTCATCAACTACGATGAGAACGATGGCTTTTTCGATCACGTCGTTCCTCCAACTCCCCCCGAGAACGCGACTTTTGGACAATCAAACGTTGACGCGTTCGGAGAAATTTACGATGGCGACTCGAACCACCCAGCTGGCCCAGTGGGCCTCGGCCCACGGGTACCCATGTTCGTGGTCTCACCTTGGTCCAAAGGAGCTTGGACTTGCTCGGAAGTATTTGACCATACATCTGTCATTCGATTTATCGAAAAGCGGTTTGGCGTTCTTGAGCCGAACATAAGCGCTTGGCATCGTGCTGTCTGCGGTGACCTAACATCGGCCTTCGATTTCACCACTCCCAATGCGAGCGCTGTTATCGTGCCGTCAGTTATCGGTTTGAGCGCAACTGCGACGGCCCAAAGTTCGCTCCCGATGCCGACGGTTCCAGTAACGCAGACTCAACCGCAACAGGAACGCGGCAGCCGAAAAGCGCGGGCATTACCCTATGAATTGTTTGTCGAGGCGAATGATAGTCCGTCCCATGGAACGGTTCAGCTAACCTTCATGAACACAGGGCGGGCTGCCGTGATCTTTCAGGTGTATTCATCTATTGCACCGACTTCCGTGAAGCGATATACTGTTGCGGCGAATACGAAGCTTGCCGATTTATATGGGACTGGCAGAAGATCGCGAGGGAATCCTTGGCTTACGATTTAACCGTCGTTGGGCCTAACGGGTTCATTCGCCGAATGTCTTCAGCCGGTGAGATTACAGCCGCGCAGCGGGTAACCGTCTGCTACGAGATTACGCAGGGAAACCTAGCTTTAAACTTATCGAATGATGGCAGTGCTTCTTCCACTTTCATCATCACGGACAACCGCTACGGCATGAGCCCTCAAACCGTAACGGTGGCAGCTGGGCAGACCGTACAAACGGGCTGGGATCTCGGTTTCAGCAAACGCTGGTACGATATAAGCGTCACTTTGGCCGATGATGCACATTATCTTAGACAGTTCGCCGGATATGTGGAAACTGGGGCAGCAGGTGTGACAGATCCGTCGATGGCCTGAATGGGGTGCGGAAAAATTTTTGGACTCGTTTATGCCGCGATTTGTACGCTCTCTTGGTCCCTTACCTGACATCGAGCGATTCAGCCCTTCTCGCCATCCGTGTGACCCCTCCGGGCCAGCAATAAGGCGCACCACCATCGCAGCGAACTACGGGCGGGCGTTGCTGTCTATCACCGTGTTGATGGCTGCACTCAGCTTCGCATTCGCAAGTGCCGCGTCCGGCCGCGCGCCGATTGACCAACTGACAAGAAGCCTGTCGAAGCAGTAACCTGGATCCCAAATGGTGCGCCAGCGGCTCGTTTCGACAGTCTTAGTCGTTGATAGCAATACGCAGCAAATGATGTCTATCATTCAATCAGTCGTGCGACCATCTGCCGATCAGCTTTGCGTTGTAGACGATGTGCTCTCGACTTCGCCACCTGAAATCTATTGCCTGCCTGGCTTTGCGATTGCTCAATTTGATGACGTGAACGGCACACTACCTGACGCGAACCTGAGCGAAATATTGGCTCCTGATAGCCGAGAAAATTGGTAGGGTCGTCGGTCGCGAGTCTTATCGTGGCGCGGAGAGCAATCTCCACCTAAACGCCGGATAGATTTAAGCAAGCCAACCAGTTCATCGAAAATCAGCATTGCAAAAGCGGCGTTGATCATAGATTACTTCGACGAAAAGGTGCAGTATCTATACGACGCTGACACTGAGACGTGCGTGGCAGAACGCGCCCTCGCACTAAGTGTTCTTCGTCGGGTCGAGAGATGAATCGGCAGGAAATCAGCTTTGTCAGCTCGAATGCGCCGACGACGGGCACGACAGGTTGGAGATCCGCGTGTCCGACCGGCTGCGCTCGGAAGCTGACGAGATGTATCTGGTCGTCGCGCATGTCGCCTTCGATTTCGACACGGTCGCCCTGGACGCGGCGCTCGATGCGGGAACAGCCTTGAGTTGGCGTTTGCACCGGGATGAACGCTGCTGGTGTGCGTTCGTCTCAATCAATCATCAGCCAGCGCCGAGCACAACGCTCAAGGCGCAGTTCGGCACCATCAGTGACGATTTTAACGTCGGTCGTTTAGTAGCCACCGAAACTGACGCCTTCGGAAATTTGCTGCGCACGCGCCGGCTCCCGCCGTTGCGTGAAGTTGCGCCCTCCGATCAACGCCATGCGGCCCTTTCAGACACGCTGAGTGTGGTCGTGGCGTGGGCGAAAGAGACTCGAAAAGCGATCGTTGCCGAACATCTTGACTTTACCGCGCAGAAGAAGGCGACGGCACAATTGAGTTCGCAAGGGGCGCGCCTATGCTCTCGACTTGCTTTACGCAAAAAACCGGCAGCTGCTTGACGTGAAGTGCGTTCGACTGGACGTCGAATTTATCAAATAAATCCAGCCTACACGTCGACCATCGATTCGGTGAGGTATGCGTCAGGACGCGGCTGGAGTGTGCATGTAGCTGCGACGGCCGTGATCGCGCGTCGCGGGCAGGCGTTCGATAAGCGTCTGCCGTGCGCCCGCCGGAAGGGTTGTCCGTGTTCCTGTGCGGTGTGGCCATCACGCCCCCGAGCTACCTGCAAGGAAAAGCCGGGGAATCTCGTATGGTCGCTTGGGGCCGCGTTCACGCAGCGTACAAAGGTGTGATGCAGGCGCACTGGTTCGCCACCCGACGTCGTCTGGCCTGCAAAATTGAATTTGCCGGAATGGACCCGACGACGCAGTCTGGTGCAGACGTAAACGCACATCTCAGCCAGGTCTGCAGCGCACGAGTAGAGGTTGAGGCATGACGTTGAGCTGAAAACGCGCCCACGCGAGCAGCAAAAAGAATATAGGGCCAAGGCCCAGACGAACGATCGCGCGCAGCAGCCAGCGCAGGTTGTAGCCGGCCGCACACAGCACCGCATGCAGCGCGTCGCCGGTTTGCCCCTTGA
>NZ_LFJJ01000092.1 GCF_001189365.1 Candidatus Burkholderia verschuerenii
CTCATCGGCGAAGTTCCAAACTCCCAGGAAACCATTCAGATCAATATTGCTTCTGGGAGTTCTGGGAAACACGATCTTCCGGCGGCCCCTTGCCACCCTTGACTTCGACTAATTCTGAAGGGCCGACGACTTACCGCCATGTGCGATGAATCCGAACCCGCGGTTCATAGCATCGATGTTTCCGGTCGCATCGAAGACAACATCGAAGAACTCGTTGTCGGTGAGTGAGGCTAGCCGAGCAGCGTCGTCCGGTCCGACGACAACCGCCGTTTCTATCGTAAGATGGCTTGTGCAAAAGGAGAGCCGGTCGGCGCGGGTGTCCAGGTAAACGACGCGCCTTCCTCTTAGCGAAGCGAAGATCATTGCCGCCATTCCAATCGGGCCTGCCCCGACAACAAGCACCCGCTGGCCTTGCCGCACATCGGCGCGTCGCACTGCGTGCGCACCGATAGCAAGAAACTCAAGCATTGCTGCTTGGTCAAGCGTAACGCCTTCTGCCTTGTGCACGAACTGCGATGGCACGCTGAGATATTTGGTCATCGCACCATCCTGATGCACGCCGAGCACCTTGATGTTCACGCAGCAATTAGTCTTTCCTTGGCGACAAGCCACGCATTTGCCGCAAGAAAGATAAGGCATCACATAAACGCCGTCGCCTGCAACGAGCCCTGACGCACTATCCGCTTCGAGGACCACAGCGGACAGCTCGTGTCCCATTACACGCGGGTATTGCAGGTACGGTTGATTTCCGGTGAAGATATGTAGCCGTGCCGCACACTCCAACACGGCTCACGCGCATCAAAACTTCTTCCGCGCTCCGCATGGGAATATCTGATTGATCCGCGCGCAGTTTTCCCGGTGACTCGCAGATCACGGTAAGCATAAGGGTTTCCTTGTTAATTGGCATCACTTCGGGACGAACCGATGCCATACAATCGATAGGCGTTGCCGCCAAAAAAATGTCTTGACTGGCCGATTCCCCAAACAGGCCTCGGCATTCGTCCTCACAGGATGCGAGCCAGTCGCGATAAAGCCTGTCGTGCTTCTAGACAGTTAGTATAACTGTCCAATCGCTTCCCCGGATGAGGCGCACCGGGCCGAACATATCGGCCAGCGACTCGATATAAGGGGCAACGCGACTCCGAGCGACCTCCAAATCTGAGAGCGAGCCAGCCTCTGTCCACAAGCCTGACAGTTTTTGCAGTGAACGTTCGGAAGCGTCGCAAGTGGCCTCATGAATGACAACCATGGCTCGCGCTGTCCGGATGCGACAGCCGGTTTAGCACCATGATCTATTACGATCGACAGTTCGGGAAAACGCTGGGCAAACTCTTATAACGCTGGTAGATGCCTCGGAAAGACCAAGGCGTCGAAGCAAAGACCGTGATCAACCATGGCCGCGACCGCTGGCTCCAGCGCTGTGCGTGAAATCCAGTCGTCGTCAAGGAGGTCCTGCAGCATCGGGCGCAGTCCGTGGCCCTTCGGATGATCAGCGAACGCAGCGATGCTTTGGTCAGCACTCGGCATTTGCAAGTCGATCCAACCAACGACCGCTGCGACAGTTTCTGTCCTGTCTGCAATGTCAAGAAGGTAATGAATATCTTTGTCGGTCGGCAACGACTGAACCAGCGCCGTACCGTCAATCTTGTTCTCGATGAGATCTGTTATAAGGTCGGCGGCACAGAAATCGCGATAATTCGCGTCGAGCGCCGGTGGCCAGTTCCCCGCTCGGCCGCCATTTGCCAATAGTGCTGATGTGCATCGATGCGCGGCATCATTACACTCCTTTCGGAATCGGAGCGTTACTTGAGATCAGTCCCTCGAAGTGAAGTGCGTTCCAGAACGCTGCCGGTATCGCCGTCTCTAGCCATGCGACGTTTTGCTGGAACTGGGCCACGCTTCGGACTCCCACCACGCACGAAACAACAGCTGGATGGGCGAACACAAACTGGACCGCCGCGGCAGGAAGCGCGATGTCGAAGCGTTGACAAACCGTCGAAAGCGCCCTCACCCTATCGACGACCTCTGCCGGCGCATCTCCATAGTTGTATTTACCGTTTCCAGCTAGAACGCCCGAATTAAAGACCCCGCCGACCATAACAGCGGTCCCGGCCTGTGCGCAGACATCTAATAGCGGCTTCAGCGCTGTCTGTTCAAGCAAGGTGTACCGACCTGCTAAGAGAATGACATCAAGCTCGGCCTCTTGCAGTGCATCTGCCGCCACTTCCCATTCGTTGACGCCAATTCCAATGCCGCGAACAGCACCATTGGTTCGCAACTCTTCCAGCGCTCTGAAACCACCCCCTTCCGTCAATTGGGCCCAAAATTCCCAGTGTCAGTGGCCATGTGTTGCACTGCCAATGTCATGCACGTACAAAATGTCGATCTGATGCATCCCAAGCCGTTGCAAGCTGTCCTCGTATGAACGCATGATCCCTCCATACGAGTAATCAAACTCGGGGCGAAATGGAAGGGGTATAGCCCAGCCGTCGTCACCTGGCCTAACGCTGGAATCAGGCCGCATTAAGCGTCCGACTTTCGTGCTAAGAGTAAAATTGCTTCTATGACAATCGCCTAAAATCTCGCCGACACGCTACTCGGAAAGTGTATAGCCGTAAAATGGCGCGGTGTCGAAGTATCGAACGCCTGCGCTCCACGCGGCTTCGACGATCGCTAACGCTTCTGCGCGCGACATGGGCCCGTATAATCCGCCCAGTTGAGCGCAGCCCAAACCAATCGCCGTAAGCGAAAGTCCGCTGCGGGGCAAAACACATGTCTCGTGTGCTTTCATGATAGCCGTGACTTCTTTAATTCGGGAACTTGCGGGGCGATGAGTAGCACGATCAACTCGCGGGCCCGCCTGGCAACTAGTAAAGGACGTTCTTTGCTTTTTTCGAGTCGAGATTTTGCTTGTCGACCATCACCACACCGGTGTCGACCTGCTTCGCGACAGGCTTGCGTTCGATCACATTGACCACCGTTTGAATACCTTTGTAGCCCATCTGCCAAGATCCCTGAACGGCAATTGCCTGCACGGTTCCGTCGCGCACGAAGCCTTGCAAATCTTCATTCCCGTCGAAACCTACGGCTACAAGTTTTCCTGCCTTCCCAGACTGTTTGAGCGCACGACCGACACCAATAGCAGTCGGTTCGTTGGCCCCAAAAATTCCCTTCAGATCCGGATTCGCCGACAGCACATCTGTTGTTTGATTAAGAGCGGTCGCCATCTGTGACTGCGAGTAGAAGGGACCCACGACTTGAAGCTTCGAGTGATTGGTGATGTATTTGCGGAAGCCCCCGACGCGGCTGACTTCCGAACCAGCACCGGGGACGTAGGACATAATCGCAACCTTTCCCGATTGTCCGACTCGATCGATGAGCACCTTCGCGCACATCTCGCCGGCTTTTTCATTGTCGGTTGACAAGAAGGACTGGTAATACTGTTTTCCGGACTCCGAAATGGTTGAGTCAATCAGAACGACTGGGATGTGGGCTTCCCACGCCTTCTTTATTGCAGGTACCAGTGCATCAGGATCAGAAGGTGCGAGAACAATGCCCGCGACATGTCGATTTACCGCATTTACGACCATGTTAACCTCGTCCGTGATCGCGGACTCCGAGGCAGGCCCCTGATAGGTCAATGTATAACCCTTGGCATTGGCGATGGCTGCGTTTGCCCCTTTTTGCACGTTCTGCCAGTAGTTGGAGTTCACCGTCTTGACAATCACTGCGATCTCACCGCCTGATGCATAAGCGCCCGTGTTGAGGGTTGCAAACAGCAATGCTGATGCCGTAGGTATTAAATATTTCTTCATGTCTCGCTCCTGTCTTCTTTGTTAAACTTCAGTGGCAAACGATTAAGGCCTGCGGTTGCGTAGTTGGTCAATCCAGACCGTTCCGAGGATCACCACCCCGATGATGATCTGCTGGATAAAACTGGAGACCCCGTTCATGTTGAGCCCATTGCGAAGCACGCCGATTACAAACGCACCGATAGCCGTGCCCGAGATCGTGCCGACGCCGCCAATGAGCGACGTACCGCCAATTACTGAACTTGCGATTGCATCCAGTTCGTACATGACACCCTCGTTAGGCTGGCCCGTGACGAGTCGAGACATCAGGACACATCCCGTCACGCCGGCCAATGCTCCCGAAAGCACATAAGTAAAAAGCTTGACGCCTTGGACATTGACACCGGATAGCCGAGCGGCTTCAGCATTCGACCCTACCGCATAGATATGGTGGCCAAGTGAGGTTTTTGAAAGCAGCACGGACACGCCCAGAAACAGGACCACCATGATGATTACCGGGTACGGGATCCCCGGGAAAGTAGTATCCGGAAACCCATCGGCGCCGATGCGCGAGATCCGAAATAGTGCGCCATTACCTAGAGAGCCAAAGGAATCTCCGAGGTCTGACACCGGGCGTGCCCCGGTGACTTGCAAAGCTATGCCGCGAGCGACAAGCATCATGCCCAGAGTTGCAATAAAGGGGGGGCAAGCCCATGCGGGTGACGCAGATTCCATTGACGAACCCGCAGAGGGCACCGATAAGCACGCCAGAGAGCATTGCTGCAGGTACAGGGGCTCCGAGCTTGACAAGCAGCGCTGCCCCGACGCCTGCCAGGGCAAGGACCGAGCCGACCGACAGGTCAATCCCTCCGGTAATGATGACGCAGGTCGCAGCGACACCAAGATAGGCAATCGATGTTACCTGCAGACTTACGGTCATGAGGTTATCGACCGATAGGAAGGCGGAGCTGGTTAGAGAAAAGGCAATCACCAATAGCACTAGACTGCCGAAGGCTGCGAATTTTTGTATGAGATCGCGGCGGCGCTGTTGCGCGGACCGCTTGGCAGCTTGGCTGATGTCGGAAGTCATTTCAAGCATAGGTGCGCCCCGAAGCGTAGTGCATAATTTCCTCTTGGTTGGTTGATTTAGTCTCAAGAACGGCTGACATGCGCCCTTCATGAAAAACAGCAATTCGGTCTGTCATACCGAGTAATTCGGGTAGCTCCGAACTGATCAAGACGACGCCAACGCCTTCGACTGCCAGTCGGTCCATGAGCCCATAGATCGCGAACTTGGCGCCGACGTCAATGCCACGTGTTGGCTCATCGAAGAAGAGAATGTTGGAGCCCCGATACAGCCATTTGCCGATAACCACCTTTTGCTGATTACCGCCTGAGAGGTTACGCACGATCTGGTGGATTGACGGGGTACGGATGCCGAGATCTTTGACATACTGCTGCGCAACACGAGCTTCTTCGCCAACGCGCAGGAAGCCCGATGGAGCTACGCCTCGAACGTTCGCGAGAGTGATGTTGGAGGAGATCGGCATCGCCAGAGCGAGCCCTCTTTCTTCCGGTCTTCAGAGAGGTAAGCGATGCCGTGGCGAATGGCCTCTCGCGGCGAGCGGATCGATACTGCCTCCCCTCTAAGAGTAATCGTCCCGCCGTCCAGCTTGTCGGCACCGAATATTGCCCGAGCCACTTCAGTGCGGCCCGCACCCATCAGACCGGCAAAACCGAGTATTTCGCCCTTGCGTAGGTCAAACGAGACCGGACCGAAAACCCCGCTGCGACACAAGTCTCGGGCGCTGAGAAGTACATTGGTCGTTGGAACGGATCGCCGTGCTGGATAGGCGTCGTCAAGCGGCCGTCCAACCATACGCGCCACAATTTCGTTGATTGAAAGCGAAGCAAAGTCGTCTGTTGAGATATAACGGCCATCGCGCAGGACTGTCACTCTATCAACGATGTGCTGCATTTCGTCCAGACGATGAGAAATATATAAGATCGCAACGCCGGTTTCCCTCAGTTCCTTGATGATGCGGAAAAGGTAGACGGTCTCTGCCTCCGTCAGTGAGGACGTTGGCTCATCCATGATCAACACTTGAGCATCAAGGGACAGTGCCTTTGCGATCTCTACTATCTGCTGCTGCGCGATCGAGAGCGAGCCAACAAGGGTCGAGGGCGCAATGTTGAATCCGAGGCGCGCTAAACATCGCTTGGCGTCTCGTTGAGCTTGCGCTTGTCAACGAATGGACCGCGCTTCGGTTCGCGTGCGAGGAACAGGTTCTCGGCCACGCTTAGATGCGGTACTAGGTTGAGTTCTTGATGGATGATCGCAATCCCAGCAGCTTGGGCGTTGGACGTCGAAGCAAATTGGACCTGTTCTCCTCGATAGCAGATCGTGCCGCTGTCTGGGCGGTATTGCCCGCTGATGATCTTCATCAGCGTCGACTTCCCCGCCCCATTCTCACCGCACACGGCATGTACTTCCCCGACGCGAAGATCTAGGTTTATGCCGTCCAGCGCGACGACACCAGGAAAACGCTTGCCAATCCCCTCGAGGCGCAGGATCTCCGGCTTGGAAAGGTAAGACGCTTCTGCTGCAGAAGCCAACAGACCGTGGGGCGTTGCCATAGCATCTCCTGTGAAGGGGCCAACCTGGCGTGTCGCTGGTCAGTCCATTTGCGACAGATTAAACAGGGGTTTCGTGATGTGGTCAAGTCAATTTGTGTTTTTCTAACCGTTCTTACCAATAGTGAAAACCCTACGCGGTCAGTCTTGTGGACGGCCGCGGCGTGCTCCAATCGAGTGCTAGACTGAAGCGCCCTGTCTACTTGCATCCTTACCTTTACTAATCGCTTAATGAAATCACTCGAACCAAAGCGGCTTTACCAATCGGTCGCTAGCCAGATCGTCAAGCTGATCAAGGAAGGCGAGTTTCCTCCGGGAGAGCGTCTACCAGCGGAGCGCGAATTAGCGCTCAAACTGGGCGTTTCGCGGCCATCGTTGCGAGAAGCGCTAATCGCGCTGGAAATTGGAGGTAAGGTGGAAATTCGAGTTGGATCTGGAGTCTATGTTCGGGACGCAAACTTTGACGATAACAGCACTGCGGCAGTGGAGGCACTCGGCGACAGCCCATCGGAGCTAATGCAAGCGCGGGCAGCGATTGAGGGGAGCGTGGCGGTGCTCGGCCGCGCGCATGACCGCGGCCATGTTAGAGCGTATACGCCGCTCCATCGACCGCATGCGCCGGTTGGCAATTGCTGGCAAGTCTCCGATTGAGGCGGACCGTCTGTTCCATATGCTTATCGCAGAAGCTTCGGGCAACGCGGTCCTACGTCGTTTCGTTGGCCAGCTTTTCGATAGCCGCCATGACCCGATCGCCGCCGCCATGCGGGACCACACGGAGAGTGCGGAGACGTGGAGCGCAGCGATACGCGAACATGAAGATATTTGGAAAGCACTGAGAGCGGCCGATCCCATCGCTGCACAGGCCGCGATGCGAGCTCATCTAAAAGCGTCTGAGGAGAGATGGACCGACGGCGTTTTGAAGGAGGCCTCGGCCGACAAGATCTGTCGTGCGACTCGAGTTTCTCGGGGACATATCGAAGACGCGACCGTAATGCGAAGCCATTGGGACTAGAAAATGCTCTTCGAGGACGCAAACTCACCGAGGAACGAACTGGCAAAAGACGATCGGGGAGCTGGCGGAGCGATTCAGCCTTCCCCAAAGCCAGGTCTCGCGGATTCTCGGGAGTTTTCGGGACGCAGGATGGCTTGAGCAGGACCCGCGTACGCGCACCTATTCGGTCGGAGGGGCCTACGTCTTTGGCGCGCGGTTTGTGCAGTTCGACCCGCTGACTCGGCAAGCCTTCCCTGTGTTCAGAGGTGTCGTGGATCGCAGCGGCTTCAACGCGACGCTGTCGGTTCTGGACAATTTAAAGCCGCTGTACTTGATTGGCATCGCGGGCCGGTTCCGGTCGATCTCTCGTCGAACTTTGGGTCGTACTTTCCGTTCCACGCGACAGCCGTCGGAAAAGTGCTCGCCACATATGCCGAAGAATCGACCCGTCAGAAAATGCTTCGCACTGTTCCATCGGAACGCGTAACGGGACGGACAATCACGGATCCCGTAGCGATTGAAGCGGAACTGAAGCTTGTATTCCGTCAGGGGTACGCCACCTCCGACGGTGAGCGCATCCCAGATATTGGCGGCGCCATGGCAGTGCCCGTTGTCGGGCGTGATGGCGAATTAATTGCTGCGCTCGGCATTGCCTTTCCTTGCAAGATGGTCGACGCAGATGATTAGGAGTACCAAGCCGAGATTCTGAAAAGCGGCGCTCTCACGCTTGCCGAGCGACTAATCGGTGCTCCCAGATGACGAACTGAGTTTGCGCACATTGGCGCCGAACCGTACACGTCGCGAGCAAATCGATGTCCTCATGCGCGTTTTCCCTGCCTTTCAGTTCAGGCGACTTGCTGACGACGAGATCAAAACCAAGCGTCAGATGGGTCCATGGAATTAAGTCGTGGCAACACGATTGCCTGGTTGAGCCCCGGAACTGGTAGTTCGGAAATCGCGCGACGGCTGGAGAGGCCTCATTCCGCTGGCGTGTCGTCGATCCAGCGTCGCGCGCCTGGCCCCGCGTTCCCAGCGCGGTCATCTGGGTTGCCAAGCCTGCAGCGCTTCAGGGACATGCATCCGCAGCCGATGCAATGATCGAGGTCCATGTTGAGTTTCTCCAGTTCCGCAATCTTCTGCACCACACGTTGCTTCCAATCGCGCGACAGGCGCTGCCAGTCCTTGTTCGTTGGAAGCGTTTCTTTAGGCAGGCTCGCGAGCTGTTGCGCGATTTCCTCGAGCGTATAGCCGATCCGCTGCGCGAATACGATGAATGCAATACGCCGCAGCGCCGAGCGCGGATAGTAGCGGCGACTAGATCCCTCTCTGCTCGAAGCGATAAGTCCGCGTGATTCATAGAACCGCAGAGCCGATGATGCGACGCCACTTCGCGCCGCTACCTCGCTGATGGGCAGAAGCGGGTCGCTACCTACACGTGGGATGCGTGAAATAACCATGTCGATACTCCCGGTTTCTCTTTACTTCAAGTTTACTTTAACTTTTAGAATGCGCGCACTTCATCAATCGATCATCCGAAATGTGCGACTTCTCTCCTCCCCCGTATTCTGCGCTGGCGCGTCCGTTGCCCGCGTGGCGCGCTGCGTGTCTTATGGTAGTTGCGCTTTCTGGATGCGGGCGCCCGCAAGCCGACACACCTCCCCCGCCTGAAGTCGGCGTTGCGTCCGTTATTCGGCACGACGTTCACCTCTCCGACGAATTTAACGGTCGCGTCGAAGCAGTCGATGCGGTCGAACTGCGGCCACGTGTGAGCGGCTATCTGCAACGCGTCGCGTTTCGCGAAGGTGAATCGGTGGCCCAAGGAGCCTTGCTTTTCGTCATCGACCAGCGCCCGTATCATATTGCGCTCGACCGTGCCAACGCCCAATCGCAACGCGCACAGGCCGCTGCGCGGCTCGCGAAACTCCAACTCGAGCGCGTCGAGACGCTGATAAAAGCGCGAGCGACGTCGCAGGAGGAGCTCGATTCCGCACGCGCTGTCGAAGCACAAGCCAGCGCCGACCTGCATGCAGCCCAGGCCGCCGTCGACGATGCGAAGCTCAATCTCGGCTTTACCGAAGTACGGGCACCAATTTCGGGCCGCGCAGGTCGCGCAGTGGTCACAGTCGGGAATCTCGCGCAAGCGGATCAGACGCTGCTCACAACAGTCGTCTCCGAAGACCCGGTCTATGTCTACTTTGATTGCGACGAACAAAGCTATCTGCGTTACAGCGCGGCCCGGACCGATGCAAACAGGCGCGCCATCGGTGCGGCGAATGTCGTACACATCGGACTTGCAAACGAAACAGGCTTTCCGCATGAGGGATCGATCGATTTTCTCGATAACCGGCTCGATGCCTCGACCGGCACGATTCGCGCCCGCGTACGCGTCGCCAATACCGACCATGCGTTCGTGCCTGGGCTGTACGCGCGAGTTCAACTCGTCGGGGGGCGCGATGAAAGGGCTTTGCTCGTAGACGGCAAGGCCGTGCTCACCGATCAGGACCGGCGGTATGTCTATGTGCTTGGCGATGGTAACCGCGCGATGCGCCGCGACGTGACGCTTGGCCGCGACATCGGCGGCAAGCGCATTGTCACCAGCGGATTGCGCGACGGCGATCGCGTGATCGTCGAGGGTCTGCAACGCGTTTACTTCTCAGGAGCGCCGGTGAAGCCGAAAGCCTTACCGGCGGGGCCTAAGCAGGGAGAACCGCAGCAATGAACTTCTCCCGTTTCTTTATCGACCGTCCGATTTTCGCGGTGGTGCTGTCCATTGTCATCTTCGCCCTCGGTTTGATTGCTATTCCGATGCTGCCTGCCGGCGAATATCCCGAGGTAGTGCCGCCTAGCGTGGTCGTACGCGCCACGTATCCCGGCGCCAATCCGAAGGAGATTGCTGAATCGGTCGCTGAGCCGCTCGAAGAGGCGGTGAACGGCGTCGAAGGCATTATGTACATGAAATCCGTCGCGGGTTCGGACGGTAGCCTGCAGGTTGTCATTACGTTCCTGCCGGGTGTCGACCCGGACACCGCCGCTGTGCGCGTTCAAAACCGCGTGAGTCAGGCGCTTTCACGTCTGCCGGAGGAAGTGCGGCAATACGGCGTCACCACGCAAAAGCAGTCTCCCACGCCGCTCATGTATGTGAGCCTCTACTCACCCGACAACAGCCGGGATTCGCTTTATCTGCGCAATTACTCGACGCTGCATTTAAAGGACGAGCTCTCACGCATTCCCGGCATCGGCGATGTCGGTCTCTACGGGTCCGGAGACTACGCGATGCGCATCTGGCTCGATCCGAATCGGCTCGCCTCGCGCGGCCTTACGGCGAACGACGTGATCGGAGCGGTACGCGAGCAGAACGTGCAAGTGTCTGCAGGCCAGCTCGGAGCCGAACCAACGCCTGCGAAGAACGACTTTCTCGTGCCGATCAACGTGCGGGGCCGCTTGCGCACCGTGCAGGAATTCGGCGACATCGTGCTCAAGAACGGAAATGGTGGCCAGGTTGTTAAGCTCGCGGATGTCGCGCGCATTGAACTCGGCGCAGGAGACTACACGCTCCACGCCCGGCTCGACAACCTCAACCAATCAACGGTGGGTATCTTCCTGTCGCCTGGCGCGAACGCTCTCTCGGTCGCCCAAGCGGTCTACGGGAAGCTCGAGGAGCTTTCAAAGCGCTTTCCGCCGGGCGTTGCGTACAAGCCCGTGTGGGACCCGACCGTATTCGTGCGCGAATCGATCCGTGCCGTGCAACACACGCTCATTGAGGCGGTGGTACTTGTCGTGCTCGTGGTGATTCTTTTTCTGCAAACGTGGCGTGCCTCCGTCATTCCGCTCGTGGCTGTTCCAGTCTCTATCATCGGCACGTTTGCGTGGCTCTACCTGCTTGGCTATTCAATCAACACGCTGACGCTGTTCGGTCTGGTACTCGCCATTGGCATTGTGGTAGACGATGCGATCGTCGTCGTGGAGAACGTCGAGCGCAATATTGAACAGGGGCTTGCGCCGCGGGAGGCCGCCTATCAAGCGATGCGCGAGGTGTCAGGACCAATTGTTGCCATCGCCCTCGTGCTGTGCGCCGCGTTCGTGCCGATGGCATTCCTCTCCGGGGTTACCGGGCAGTTCTACAAGCAGTTTGCCGTGACAATCGCGATATCCACTGTCATCTCGGCGATAAACTCGCTCACGCTCTCGCCCGCGCTGGCTGCGAAGCTTCTGAGGCCACACGGCGCTCCGCCCGATGCGCTCACACGTGTGCTCGACCGTGCTCTCGGATGGTTGTTCAGTCCGTTCAACCGCTTCTTTCAGCGTAGCTCGACCCACTACCACGGCGGAGTGAGTCGAACGTTGAAGCGTCGCGGTCTTGTGTTCGGAGTCTATGCCGTGCTGCTCGGCGCAACCGCGTGGCTCTTCAACGCCGTGCCAGGCGGCTTCATTCCCGTACAGGACAAACTGTATCTGTTTGCAGGGGCGAAACTGCCGGAAGGCGCATCGCTCGCGCGCACCGATGCCGTCACGCGCCAGATGATCGACATTGCGCACAGCGTCGAAGGTATCGATTCGGTTCCTGCATATGCCGGGCTCAACGCATTACAGGTGGTCAACACGCCGAACATCACGAACTCGTACGTGATTCTGAAGCCTTTTGGCGAACGTCATCGCAGCGCCGCACAAATTAATGCCGAACTGAACCAGCGCTTCGGCGCGATCAAGGACGGCTTTGCCTATGCATTGATGCCGCCACCGATCCAGGGTCTCGGCAATGGCTCTGGCTATTCGCTCTATCTGGAAGATCGTGCGGGCCTCGGCTACGGGGCGCTTCAAAACGCACTCGGAGCGTTCCAGGCTGCAGTTGCGAGAACGCCCGGTATGGGATATCCGGTCAGTGCCTATCAGGCGAACATTCCGCAACTCGAAGTGCAGGTAGATCGCGTGAAGGCGAAGGCACAAGGCGTCGCCCTCACCGATCTCTTCAACACGCTGCAAACCTATCTGGGTTCCGTCTACGTGAACGACTTCAATCTGTTTGGCCGCGTTTATCGCGTGATGGTGCAGGCTGACGCCGCGCATCGTCAAAATGCTGCGGACATCGGGAATCTGCGCACGCGCAACGCCAATGGCGATATGGTCCCCATCGGCTCGATGGTCACGATCACGCCCGCTTACGGACCCGATCCCGTCGTACGGTACAACGGCTATCCCGCTGCGGATCTGATCGGCGAGGCGAACCCGAAAGTGCTGTCGTCTGGACAGACCATCGCAACGCTCCAACGCATTGCGAAAGAGGTACTACCTCCGGGTATCACGCTCGAATGGACAGATTTGAGCTATCAACAGGTCACTCAAAGCAACGCGGCCATCGTCGTGTTCCCTCTCGCGGTGATGCTCGTGTTCCTCGTGCTGGCATCGTTGTACGAGAGTTGGACGCTGCCGCTCGCCGTCATCTTAATCGTGCCGGTCTGCATGTGCGCCGCGCTCTTCGGCGTATGGCTCGCCGGCGGGGACAACAACGTGTTTGTGCAGGTCGGGCTTGTCGTCTTAATGGGACTCGCTTGTAAGAACGCGATTCTAATCGTCGAGTTCGCGCGAGAACTGGAAATTCAGGGAATGGAGACTGTCGATGCGGCGCTCGAAGCATGCCGCCTTCGGTTGCGGCCAATCGTGATGACCTCGGTTGCGTTCATCGCCGGTTCTGTGCCGCTACTGCTTGACAGCGGCGCGGGCAGCGAAGTACGCGCGGCAACGGGCGTCACGGTGTTTGCGGGCATGCTGGGCGTCACGCTTTTCGGACTCTTTCTCACGCCAGTTTTCTACGTCGCGATCCGCAAGCTTGCCAAGCGCAAGCCTGCGACTTGGAGTGAGCATCACGGCATGCTCGAAGGAGAACGCCGATGAACTTCCGTCTGACGATCATTTCGATATCGCTCGCACTTGCCGCTTGCGCCGTCGGCCCTGACTTCAAGCAGCCGGCATCCGCCGTTACCGAGAACTTCGCCCGCGCTGAAAACACTGCTGCATCGAAGGTTCCCTCCGAGGGCGCTGACGCGGCGTTCTGGCATGGTTTTGGCGATCCAGTGCTGAGCCGCCTAATTGACGATGCGCTTGCAGGAAACCAAGACCTGCGCGTCGCGGTCTCGCGCTACGATGCCTCGAACGCGTTGCTAGCGAATGCAAAGTTCGACCGCTACCCGACCGTCACCGCGAGCGGCCAGATCGGTCATCAGTTGCTGAGTCAGGATCAGGCGTTCGGCGCACCGCGAGATCAGCGTGACACGCCAATATCGAGCGCGCAGATCAATGCCGCGTGGGAGCTAGACTTATTCGGGCGCGTGCGCCGCAGCGTAGAGGCAAGCCGGGCGGACACCGAAGCGAACGCAGCGGATATCCGCGCGGTTCGGGTCGCGATGGCTGCCGATGTCGCAAACGCGTATGTCGATCTACGCGGCTCACAACTGCGCCTGCGGATAGCGCGAGACAATGCAGAAAATCAGCGCCAGACACTGACCCTGGTGGAAGCACGTATCGCGGCTGGACGAGGCTCTGATCTCGACGCAGCGCGTGCGCGCGCCCAATTTGAGTCAACCACCTCGCGCATTGCAGCTTATGAAGCGACGATCGGCATGGACGAGCATCGCCTCGCCGTGCTGACTGGGCGGCCACCGGAGGCGCTAATTTCCGAACTGGACGGATCTGGCCCGCTGCCGTCTCTATCCACCGATATCGATCCAAGCACACCGGGCGACTTGTTGCGGCGACGCCCTGATATTGCTGCTACCGAGGCGCGCCTGCACGCGGCGACCGCACGCGTAGGCATCGCTACCGCCGACTTGTTCCCGCGCTTCACGCTCAGCGGAATGATAGGGAGCATGTCGGCGAGTTACGGCGTATTTCGCTCGGGCAGTGACATGAATCTGATTGCGCTCGGTATAGATTGGTCGTTTCTCGATGTCGGCCGCGTACGTGCGCGTATCGCGGCGAGCGATGCAAACGCATCAGGACAGCTCGCACAGTATCGACAAACCGTGTTACTCGCACTGGAAGAAACGGAAAATGCTCTGCTGCGCGTGTCACGCACGCGCGACGAGAGCCTACATCAGGATCGGTCCGCCGAAGATAGTGCGCTCGCGGCGCGACTCGCGCAGGCCAGGTTCGACTCGGGGGCGATTGACTACTACCAGGTTCTGGACGCGCAACGATCAATGCTGCAGGCGCAGGACTCGGCGGCTGAAGCGCGGATGCGTCGCGCGATGGCGACTGTTGGACTCTACAAAGCATTGGCGGGCGGCTGGGAGCCAGCGAGTGACACGGCCACCACAAGCAGTAAAGGACTCAAAGAGTCGGTACCCAACTCCTGATGAGCTGGCGGCTCGCATCGCCGCCATTAAACCTGCTGCATGTCAAGATCCGAGGTAACGGCCGTCTAGACATGAAGTTAGGCTCCGATATCGCCAAAACGAACCGGAGCCTCTCGAAGCAGCGGTAGTCTACGTTTAGATCTTAAAGCTCTCTAACGTGGCGGGGTGAAACAGTTCTTCCGGTTCCAGCTTCCGCGACGACAAGCCCTCCGCGTGATGGCGTGCCAGGAATCGCTGCAGGACCTGGCGGTTCGCGTCAAAACCATATGACCAGAAGTCTCGTCACCCATAAGTTGACGCGCTGCTCGCAGTTGTTCCTCCACGAATGGCAAGGTCACTTTCGTTGTCGACGTATCGCTGAGTTTCGTTAAGGCCACGTGCTTCGACCGTTCAAACGCCTTTGCGACTGCTCCCGGGAGCCACGGATGCTGCTCAGCCAACCGAGCGTCGGATGCCGAGCAAATGCATGATCGGGAAAAGCTTTGTACGCTTATACCAGTCGGCAGCCGCTTTCTGCGGCTCCGCGTAAAGGTACTTGACGTTCGGGTGGCCGTTCGTGAAGCATGACGGCGCGCGCGGACCAATGACCGCATCGATTTCACCGGATGCCAGGAGACCGGAGATCGTCGCATCCGAAGACGCGTTTTCGAGGTGCACGTCAGCGGGAAGGTTCAGCTTGATTTTCTCCTCGCGTCCAGTCTCCTCGTATCCTCCGCGTACCCAGGTCACGTCGGATGCCTTGACTCCGTGGTCTTCCTCAAGAAAGAGGCGAGCCCACACGTTCGCAGTGAGCTGATATTCAGGCACGCCTATGCGCTTGCCTTTCAAGTCACTGGGGGACTCGATGCCGCGATCCTTTCTGACGTAAATTGACGTGTGACGGAACGCTCGGGAGGGAAAAATCGGCACACCGATATAGAGACTCGTACCAGCTGCCGTCTTCACGCTGTAACTTGAGAGCGACAGTTCGCAGATGTCATAATCGGCATGTCGGAAAGCACGGAAAAAAATTTCTTCCGGGTCTTGCAGCATGAAAACGGGATCGACACCATCGATCTGCACTTCCCCGTCCACCAGCGGCTGCATACGGTCGTAGTTGCCCACGGCAACGGACAAATTTAGCTTGCTCATAATTGCATTCCTGTCTAATTGTTTCTCGTAGTCGACGAGGCTCGAGCGTCAAGCGCCAATAAGCACATCGCGCTGCTCTGCGCTCGAACGCAGCATGGCGATACAGATCTCAAGGGTGCCGCGCGCCCAGCTTCCGTCATGCAGCGGCGCGATACCGCCATGAACGGCCGCGAACAATTCGTCGATCACTTCGGCACGCGGGACGGCGGGTGCTTCGAGGGCGATGCGCTGGCAGCGCTCATCTCCATACACAACGATGCTGTCCGGCAATGGCCGGAGGTCTGCGTGCTCGCACGACACGATGAGCGGGCCGAAATGCTGATGTTTTGGCACGTCGACGCTAGTCGTCGATGGGGCTGTGTAGGCATCGCCGCGTATGTGCCTGCCGCCTTAAGCCGCGCCTCCGCGTCCTTAGACTGAACGCGCGCCAGCTTGCGCCGCGCAACGCCATAGTCGTCGAGGCTTTTAGCTCGACCCATTTCGCCAATCCAGCCAACCCATTCATCAGAATCAAAATGCGCATAGCCGTTGTATGAAAGCGACGCAAACGCGCCGTTCTCGAACCAAAGGGTTGCGGTGTACGCGCCCTCAGTAGGACGTAACCGATGGGCGATGGCCGTCCCCTCGGATACTGTCTTTCGTATCTCTCGCGCAACTGGAGTCGTGACGCCGGCCTGAAAGCTGGCATCGATGGGTGAGCAGTTCAATGGCTGGCAAACGAAGAGCTTGGGTATTTTCTGAATCTGACCAGCGCGCATCAGCTCTGAGAACGCCAGATAACAACCGAGTACATTGCTGCCCGCGCCTGCAGGCATGACGATGTTGTCCGGCGCCTGGAAGTTGAGGTCCTCCCAGATTTCGTAGCCGACCGACTTGGTCCCTTCAAGGAAAAATGGTTGCCAATTGTGGTTGGCGAAGAAGATACTTGCGGACTGCCGCACTGCCTCGTCCTCACACGTCTGTCGAGGCCCGTCGACCAGTTGTACCTCCGCCCCATATGCTCGCATCTGGGCGATCTTCGCGGGCGACGCGTGAGCGGGTGCCACAATCTTCACGCGCATAGCGCCTGCAGCGCCATAAGCCGCCACCGACGCTCCGCCATTGCCTGAACTGTCTTCTAGAACGGACGTGATACCTTGTTGCCGCAACATCGAGAGCATCACCGTGGTGCCGCGATCCTTGAAACTGCTTGTGGGACTGAACCACTCCAGCTTGAAATGCGGCCGGTGGTCGTCCCATGCCTTCTGGATCAGGGGGGTGCAACCTTCCCCCATAGAGATGGGCGAGACGATCTCGACTGGGAGCGATGCGCGATAGCGCCATTGGGACCGAAGTTGTCGGACGATGTTATCCCGGGACATTCTAGCCAGCGGCGAGATCAGCAGCGGTCTGCGGTCATCCGAACACCACCGAGGCGTGTCTAAAGGATAAGTGGTGCCGCTGAGCGGCTCAACATAGTGTGATTTCAAGTTTCCGACTCCTCTTTGGCGCGTATCAGATCGCTGCGAGAGCAAGGCGACGATGGCTGTGACGTTGTGGGGGTTACCGGAAGGCGATTGGCTGATGAAAGACTGGCCTTGGGACCAAACGCTAGGCGCCCTTAGCGTTAGGAGCTGATCCGCCAAGGTCGCCGTTGACTGCATGCGGAGTGGTCGCACGGCGACGTGCGATGAAGGCGAGGAGCATGCCGATGGGAGTCATCATCGCGGATCGTCCGGATTCTTGGTTCAGACCGGGACAACGATTACCAAGGCCACGACGCGGTAACACCGAGGCCCAGCTCAGTAGCGCGGTGGTGGATCAAGCGAGCGACGGTCAGGTCTTGCAAAGCGAGGCCGGTCATGTCGAAAACGCTGATATCTGCCGGTTCGCGCCGCCATCGGGAACGGCCCGTGACTAGGTCTCCCATCTCGATGGCAGGCGCGTGCGGCGCCCATTGCAATTCTCCAAGCTCTCGGGCCTGCTCAAGGTCATCGACGACGATCCGGGCCCGATCAAGCACGCCCGCCGCAAGCTCGCGCTTGCCTCGGGTGTCCGCGCCGACGCAGTTCAAATGTGTCCCGTCGCGGAGCGCTGCTTCGTCGAAAAGTGGGCCGCCACCTGTCGTCGCGGTGATGATGAGGTCACTTTGGGCGACCGCTTCATCTGCATTCGTGGCGCATCTCAATATGCATTGGCCCGCAAACAAAGATTCAAAATCGGCCTGCGGTTCCCGATCCAACGAGACGTAATAAACGTTCTTCAGCAAAGGCAGTGTTCTGAGTGCTAGGCCAAGTTGAGCCTTGGCCTGGATGCCGGTGCCAAAGACCGTGGCCACGGCGGTGTCCTGACGGGCGAGCAGAGAGAGACCAAGGGCGCCGGCCGCCGCGGTACGCGCCGTGGTGATGGCGTTGCCGTCGATTACGCACAAGGGCCGACCGGTGGCCGGGTCGAATAGCAGTACTGTGGCCTGATGCGCTTCGCCACCGATCGACCGATTCGACGGCCAGAAACCGGCTGCTTTGAACCCCAGCAGGTTTTGGCTACTGACATCGCCGGACTTGATGCCAAATACACCGCCTGTGGTCAGCTTCTCTCGAACCACCGGAAACACGCGGCCCGCCTGTCGTCCGTGGAGTTTGAAAGCCTCACGCACCGCGGCGATGACATCGTCCGGTACGAGCAGTTGCTCGACGACATTCTTGTCGACGAGGAGGAGCGTGGCGTCATTTGGCATCGTTGTAAACCGTAGCGCGTGACACGCCCAGATGGGCGGCTATGGTGTCCATCGCGCGGCGGACCTCAAGCAAGCCGGCCGCTTTGAGTTCCTTTAAGAGCGAGCGACGATCCTCCGGTTTAAGCGAGCGTGGTGTTGACGCCAAGCGTGCGGCAAACACGTCGATACGGGCGCGAATTCGGTCCGCGCTAGCAGGGTCCAACGATTCCCTCGCCGGCGTGCCGCCCTCGACCGCCGTGAACCTGCTTAGCGCATTCTGGAATCCGTGGAATAGGGTAAGGTCGACGTTTATGCACAACGCGGCGATGTAGTCACCCTTGGAGTCCTTGATGCCGATGGAGGTGCTCTTCACTTGGCGACCATCTGAGAATTGGTTCGGATAGTTAGCGATGACCTGCTCGTAGGTAGGGTCCATAATCCGCGCAAGCCCCAGTTCTGTCGCAGGCTGTCCGACTTCTCGCCCTGACAGGTTGTTGTGGATCGCGAGCACCGCATGCCCCGGGTCGAGGAGGTCATGAACCACGACCTCAGTGAATGGGGCAAAGGTCTGTGCCAGCCCTTCGGCAACCTGTTTGACCTGCCCCAGCAGTAGATCCTGTTCGGGAGTCTTCTTCGGCATGTTGGCTCCGGTGGTTTTCTTCGACATGCTAGGCAGTTTGGCCGTTTCTAGAATATTTGTCAAACCCTAACAAAACGTCTAGTCAAACTCCTGAGCGTGATTCAGCGTGGAGCCTACAACGCCTCATAGTTATATGTACCACAACAACTCATCGACGCTCTAGTCGATTCCGACTGGCAACGAGAGGTGGTTTTTCGATCTTGCCGAGCCGAATTTGCGGCAGCGTCCTCATTACTCGTGCAGTGCGCAGTGCCTCAGTCGACGCGATGCGCTGCAACACCTAGAGCCTAGACAGACCGCATTTGAATCTTTTGCGCCACTACCCAAACGTGGCGGCGACCCAATTGTGCATAGCCATATAACCATATGCCCCTTCGAAAAGCTCCAACCAGCTAAAAACCGACTCTTGGCAAAGCAATGGCCAGTTCCTGACTCAAGCCGACGTTTGAATGTCTGCGCGACAATGCGAGCAAGCGACGCCTCTCGGCCGCACTGAGACTGTGGACGGCGACCGGGCCTTGCGCCGCAGCGCGATGCTGT
Organism: Candidatus Burkholderia verschuerenii; assembly: GCF_001189365.1. Classification (GTDB taxonomy): domain Bacteria; phylum Pseudomonadota; class Gammaproteobacteria; order Burkholderiales; family Burkholderiaceae; genus Caballeronia; species Caballeronia verschuerenii. Next base: position 19,772 of record NZ_LFJJ01000092.1, read on the forward strand.
ACGGGTAACGGATGGTCAACAAGGTCGTGCCGTCGAACCGCGTTCAATGAAGGTTGTTGACCGTTTTCAGTTCCTCGGGAGCATCGAAACTTTCGAATCCCCGTGGATCAGCGTGCCACAGCGGTCGTTTACACTTGGTCGGTCACCGTAACTGGTACAAAATCGAAGGGAAGGTGTGCTCCACGGCAGGATCAACCGCACGCAGGACAAATCGCTATATCTCTCAACATTGTTCGACCATCGTTTTTCCCATCTGGCGAGCATGTCGCCTGCTTGGCGTTGCACCGTCAGCAACTCCCATCCAAGATGCTCCGCGAGCCTTTCACAAGCCGGTCCGCTATCTTTCCATTCGACGCGGCCGAGGTCGGTGTCGGTGTGAACGAGAATGCGCGGTCCGCGATGGCCGACGAAATCGAGGTGGCGAGCAACCGCTAGCGCGCATGCGACGCTGTCCTTGCCACCGCTCACGCCGATTGCGACGACAGCATTAGACTGAAGCAAGTCATTGACCTCTGTCGTGGCAGAAACTTCGCGCGGACGCGCCGCGATGCCGGAAGTATCGGTGCGCAGTGCGCGCAGTGGGGAGAGGTCGATAATGTGCAACATGGCGAAGAAGAATCGGAGGTAGATGATTCATCTTCGCAGCTATTGGCAGCTCGCAAATAGAATCTGTTCTGGAAAGAGACGCTAAATTGTTGATTTACAAAGAGAACTCACTCCTTCCTAAAAATGCAGGTCGCAAATAAATCTGTTCTAGTGTTCCGTCCCAGAAATAACTTTACATAACCGAGCCACTTTCTGAAGGATGGAATCGGCGGTTGCGGTCCAGACAAATGGACGGTTGTGCTGGTTGTAGCGTGCGACATAGCGCTCGATGCTG
>NZ_LFJJ01000093.1 GCF_001189365.1 Candidatus Burkholderia verschuerenii
TCAAGGGGCAAACCGGCGACGCGCTGCATGCGGTGCTGTGTGCGGCCGGCTACAACCTGCGCTGGCTGCTGCGCGCGATCGTTCGTCTGGGCCTTGGCCCTATATTCTTTTTGCTGCTCGCGTGGGCGCGTTTTCAGCTCAACGTCATGCCTCAACCTCTACTCGTGCGCTGCAGACCTGGCTGAGATGTGCGTTTACGTCTGCACCAGACTGCGTCGTCGGGTCCATTCCGGCAAATTCAATTTTGCAGGCCAGACTGCTTACGCAAAACTGCCTTCCCGCGCTCGTTCGCCCCGTGAACCTGAAATACGTTTTTTGCCAGGTCGATGCCAATCGTCGTAATCTGCATGATGACGCCCCTTCCGGTCTGAGTGGTCGATGACACTTCCACTCTGGCACATTGATGCCGTCATCGGGTGGGGGCGTCCATCCCATTGCTTACGAACGCTCGAGCACGAACAGTCGCGATGGCCGCATGTGATTCAGCGCGTAATGCTTGCGCCCGCGCAAGGTATGACCGTGCGCATCGCGGCCTTCGAAGCGCAGTTTGTCCTCGACTTCGGGCACGGCTGGCGCGACCATGCCGCGATCGATCATGCGCCAGCCGCGTTCGAGCATCAGCAATACGCCGTTGCGTCCCGGACGGCTGTCGAAGCCGCCGAGCCCGTCGTCGGGCGTATCGACGTAATTGACCGTCGTGGAGTTCGAATTGATTACCGCGTCGGGCTCTTCGCGCATCATCTCGTCGTAGCGCTGCGCCTGGATATTCTTGCCGTCGGCGTCGACGATATCGTCCATCGTGCCGTCGTTCAGCACGTCCGCGCCGCGCGGACGCATTTCACGCATGCCGTCCGGACCGATGGTCGTATCGGCGGATGTCCTCGACAGGTCCGAGCGCGCGTTGGCCCCCGCGTGCACCTCGCCGCCGGCGGCCGCTTTCTGCGCATCGCTCATCTTGACGTGGGCCGTTTCCGCGCCCGGCGTCTTGATGGGACTATTGGCGACGTGGTCGCTCTGCTTGTCTTTCGGATCGTTTGTATTCGCGTCACTCATCACGTACTCCCGTTGATCGTACCGAACTGAAGTACACCTCACGCAAGACTCGTTCCGGTTATTTGGCGACGGAACCGCGAGCCTTGTCGCAAGGCGACCACGCCACGACCGCTATTTTTCGCCTTTTTTTCGGCCCCAAGCGGATTTCATACAAGTATTATTTGGAACCTACCGGCGGCAAAGCGCAACAGGTGCGACGCGAGCAACAAGGAGGGCGCGTCGTGAAAGCTGCCGGACAAACGCAACGCAATACAAACGAGCAGGGCACTTTGACACAGGGTGACTCATGCAACACGATGCAGCCTTTTCTCATCGAGGCTACCTTCTGAACTGCACGCCCACCCGGGCCGGAGATGGCAGCTATCAACCGTATGTGGTGATCTCGCGAACGAGCGATGGCGAACTCGTCGCCAACCGGTTCTTTCCCGCCGAGTTGCGCTTTCGCACCGAGTACGACGCCATCGCGCATGCGCGCGACTGGGCCGTGCGCTGGATCGACGCGAGCAACGTAACGATCTGACCATGCACGCTTTCGCGCTCCTTCGACGTCGACGACATCCCGGCCCGCTGCGGCCGGCGGCAAGTTTGCGCAAAACCGGTTAATCTTGAGACCTGTTTCCGCCAGGCACGTCACGGCGGTCAATATTCTCGTTCTGGGTTGACATGCACAACAAGCCACCGCTAGAGGCCGCTCCGCCTTTCGCTTTTTCGCACGACACCGGCAATTTCGCGCCGAACGAATGGGGTTTGTCCCGCATCGTCGCCGATCTGCGCCAGTCGCGCGAGGAGTTGCATCGCACGCGCCATCCGCTGGGCATACGCGAATTGCCTTCGCGCGATGCCATCGTGCGGATCGTGAATGGCCTGCGTGCCGCACTCTTTCCGACGCATTACGGCGCGCCGGACCTGACTGACGAAAGCGTCGATTTCTACGTCGGCCAGACGCTCGAAAGCACCTTGCGTTTGCTGCACGAGCAGATTCGACGCGCGATGCGCTTCCTGCCCGAACATCGCGAAACCGGCGATGCCGAACTGAGCGCGCGCGCATTCGACATTGCACGCGAGTTCGGTTCGCAACTGCCGCAGATTCGCGCGCTGCTGGTGTCGGATATCCGCGCCGCGTTCACGGGCGATCCCGCCGCGCAACATATCACCGAGATTTTGCTGTGCTATCCCGGCATTCTGGCGATGACGCATCATCGCTATCCCGGCATTCTGGCGATGACGCATCATCGCCTGGCGCATGCCTTGCAGAAGCTCGGCGTGCCGCTGCTGGCGCGTTTTATCAACGAGATCGCGCATTCGCTGACGGGCATCGATATTCACCCGGGCGCGACGATCGGGCCGAGCTTTTTTATCGACCACGGCACGGGCGTGGTGATCGGCGAAACGGCGATCATCGGCGAGCGCGTGCGCGTGTATCAGGCGGTGACGCTGGGCGCGAAGACCTTTCCTTCGACGAGCGACGGTTCGCTGGTCAAGGGCAACGCGCGTCATCCGATCGTGGAAGACGATGTTGTCATTTACGCAGGCGCGACGATTCTCGGTCGCGTGACGATCGGCCAGGGCTCGGTTATCGGCGGCAATGTGTGGCTCACGCATAGCGTGCCGCCGGGCAGCAACGTGTCGCAAGGCAAGGTGCGCGAAGCGAGCAGCGACGATTCGTCGGGACACAGTTTCGACGCTTGATTATCTCGCGCTAAAAATACAAAAGGCCTTCATTTGAAGGCCTTTTGCTTTGTGCGCTACAGCAAACGTCAAGTATTCGATACGCTGAACGCATTCGAATTGCCGACGATCGACAGAAACTCGCGACGCGTCGAGGGATCGTCGCGGAACGAGCCGAGCATGCGCGACGTCACCATCGATACGCCCGCCTTATGCACGCCGCGCGTCGACATGCATTGATGCGCCGCTTCCAGAATCACGCCGACGCCAATAGGTTGCAACACCTCGTTGAGCGTATCGGCGATTTGCGCGGTCATCTTCTCCTGAATCTGCAAACGCTTGGCGAAGGCATCGACCAGACGCGCGAGCTTGGAAATCCCGACCACGCGCTTGTTCGGCAGATACGCGACATGCGCGCGGCCGATAATCGGCACCATATGATGCTCGCAATAGCTCTCGAAGCGGATGTCCTTCAGTACGATCATCTCGTCGTAACCCTGCACTTCGGAAAACGTACGCGACAGGATTTCGTGCGGATTTTGCTCGTAGCCTTGAAAAAACTCTTCGTAGGAGCGAACGACGCGCGCGGGCGTGTCGATCAAACCTTCACGCCTGGGATCGTCACCGGCCCAGCGCAGCAGGACGCGCACGGCGGCTTCGGCTTCCTCGCGGCTCGGACGATCAGCGGATGCGGGCATGTCCGAAGCGGAAGGGGTGTTCTTGCGCGGGGCGCTCATAGAAAGCTCCTGTCAAAACGTGAATGCGGATAGTACGGATAGCATCCCGCATTGTTCCACGTTTTTTACCCGACATGCCTGTCAGGTCTTTCCCCCTCCGTCGATGCCCGAACCCGTGCGCCATACCTGCTTGCCGCGCTCCGACAATTCGCCGCAGCTGTGGTCCTTGTCGGCTTCGGTGCCGGGCTTGGCCATGTCGCCGCCCGATTGCTCCTGCGCCGGCTGCTTCTGACGCTTGTCGCGCGCAATGCGATCTTCCTGCGAACGTCCTGCGTAGTTGCTCTCCATGTCGGCCTCTCCTTGGGAACGTTACGGAGGAGAGGCGCGCAAGCAGCGTACCCGCGAGACGGTATGCCAGTTGCGATTCCATGCCGCCGAGCACCATCCACGACACGCCGAATTTGTCCTGAACCATGCCGAAGCGCTTGGCGAAGAACGTTTGCGTCATCGCCATCTGCACCTGGCCGCCGTTGCCCAGCGCGGCGAAATATTTCTCGGCTTGTTGTTCGTCGTTGGCCGTGAGCGAAAGCGATATGCCCGCGAAATTCGGCTTGCCACTGCACATGCCGTCGGATGCCATGATCATCGAGTCGCCGATCATCAGTGCGTAGTGCATGATCTTGTCCTCGGAGCCCGCGGGCATGCCGCAACCTTCCGAAGCTTGCGCCTTGCCCGCTTCGGGATTTTCCTTGAAGCGCATCATCATCACCGTTTGCGCGCCGAGATGCTCGCGATAAAACGTGATGGCCTCTTCGCAACGGCCTTCGAAAAACAGATAGGGCTGAACTTGCATGTCTGCTCCTTGAGTTGGACTGCGCGGCTGTTAGCAATACACCGTCTCACGATGCAGCGTCGTCGTGACAATACAACGGCAAAGCTTCGTGCGAAGGCTTATTTCCACTTGTGTACACCGTCCACAAAAATAGCAGAGATAATGGACACTGTCCACATATGGAAAGCCCGACAAAATAAAAATGACGAATCTCAAGCCGCGAAGCACTTACAGACATGGCGATCTGCGACGCGCGTTGATCGAAGCGGGCGTCGAACTGGCGCGTGACGGCGGACCGGATGCCGTGGTGCTGCGCGAAGCGACGCGTCGCGCGGGCGTGGTGCCGAACGCGGCGTACCGGCACTTCGCGAGCCGTGACGAATTGCTGACGGCCGTGCGATCGGCGGCGTTATCGTCGGTTGCGCAGGCGATGGAAGATGAGTTGGCGGCGCGTCCGAAGAAACGCCGTCGCGCGGATACGGCGCGCGCGGGTCTGCGGGCAATCGGCGCGGGTTATCTGCGTTTCGCGCAACAGGAAACCGGCCTGTTCCGCACCGCGTTCGCCGCGCCGCCTGCGGAGTGGGGCGCGCATGAGGGCGCTTACGGCAAAGGTCCGAGCGGACTCGATCCGTTCGAATTGCTGAGCCGTGCGCTGGATGAATTGGTGGAGGCGGAGGCGCTCGATGCCGCGCGTCGCGCCGGTGCGGAATATCTCGCGTGGAGCGCGGTGCACGGCTTCGCGTTGTTGTTGATCGAAGGGCCGTTGCAAGGGCTCGCGCGTGCGCGTATCGAGCCGCTTGCGGAGCGTCTGCTCGATATGGTCGAGCAGGGCTTATAGCGCTTACTTCTTGCTGGTTTGTGCGATCGGTTCGACGACGCTGATCAGCAACACGAGACACAGCAGCGACGTGCCGAGCATATAGATGAACACGCTGGTCCAGCTATAGCTGTCGAGCAGAAAGCCGACCGCGAGCGGCGCGCATGCACCGCCGATCTGCCCAACCGAATTCACGATGCCGAACGCCGTCGGATACGTCGCCTTGGTGGCGAGACCCATCGGGTACGCTGAGTAGCCCGCGAAGCCGATGCCGAGCATCAGGCCCGCCATCATCAACGCCGCGCCGAGATAGGCGACGCTGTTGGGCGCATCGATGAGCGCGAACATCATGATCATGGTGCCGAGCGCGCCGAGCATCATCATCGGCTTGCGGCGGCCGCCGAGGAAGCGATCGGAGATCCATCCGCCGAGCATGTTGCCCGCCACCGCGCCGATGAACGGCGCCGATGCGAGAAAGCCCATTTTCACCGACGTAAAGCCCTTCACCGTGACGAGATAAGTCGGAATCCACGAGATAAAAATATTGCTGATGCCGATCATGCAGCCGTAGCCGAGCGCCACGCCGAAGATATTCCACGAGCGGAACACTTGCCCCACGGTTTCGAGCGCGGGCACTTTCTTCGTGCGGTTGAAGGTGTCGATGAAGGGCATCGGCTCCATTTGTGCGCGACGTCCGCTTTGACGCGCCATGTCGTTCGATTCATCGGCGATATAGCGCTGTTCCGCCGGCGAGCAGAAGCGGTTTTCGGACGGCGAGTTGGTGACGAGGAACATCCACAGAATCGCGAAGAGAATGCCGGGAATCGCGAACACATAGAAGATTTCGCGCCATCCCCAAAGCTGAATCACGATGATGCACACCGATGGCACGATCAACGGCCCGAGCTTCGATGCCGCAATCCACAAGCCCGTGGCCGAGCCTTTTTCGCGCGCCGGAAACCAGCGATTGATCACGTTGGTGCAGCCGATACCGAGCGGCCCTTCCGACAAACCGAGACCGACGCGATACGCCATCAGCAGAAATACGGAGGAGGTCGTGCCCATCAGTCCGGTAAAGACCGATATGAGAATCATGAACACGGAAAACAGCCAGCCGGTGGTTTTTTCGCTAAGGCGCTTGTAAAGCAGGCCGACGGGAATCTGCACGAAGCCGTAAGCGAACGAAAACAGGCTGACGATCAAACCGGCCTCGGTGTTCGAGATGCAGTATTCCTTCTTCAGATACGGCAGCGCGATGCCGAAGTTCGCGCGATCCGCGCAAGCGATGGCCCAGATGCAGAAGATCAGGCCCATCACGATCCAGCGATGGCTGGTGCGCTTTTCGGTTTCGGCGTGCATCCGGGCGGACGCGACCGTGCTGTCGACGTTACTCACGCTGTTTGTCTCCGTATCGGTTTGCGAGGCTCTTTTGATGATCGACCTTCTACGTCTGCATTGTCGCGGTGCGTCAACGCAAGCGTCCAATCTTTTATTGCTATTACCTGATTCCCGGATTGAATCGATTATCCGTGTATCAGTTGATATGAAATCGGGATTGGACGCTCGTCGCGAATGACGCGATGATCCTTCCGCATCGCGCGGCATCAATGGCTTGCGTGCAGCGTAGGACTTGAACAGAAAGGAGCGTCCGCATGAACTACCCGAAGCCCGATATCCTGCAACTGAATCCGATTCTCGTGCCCGCCATCAACGACACATTGAACGCGCGTTACACGATGCATCGCCTGTTCGAACAGGAGGACAAGGACGCTTATCTGCGCGAGCACGGCGCGTCGATTCGCGGCGTGATCACGGGCGAGCATACGGGCATTTCGAACGACATGATCGAGCGCTTGCCCGCGTTGAAAGTGATCGCGGTGAACGGCGTCGGCACCGATGCAGTCGATCTCGCCTTCGCGCGTTCGCGCGGCATTCCGGTGACGGCGACGTTCGGCGCGTTGACGGAAGACGTCGCCGATCTGACGATCGATCTCATCATCACCGTGTTGCGCGAGATCGTGCCGGGCCATGACTTCGTGCGCGATGCAAAGTGGCCTGAATTCCCGAGTCCGAGTGCGATTCCGTTGTCGCGTCGTTTCAGCGGCAAGCGCGTGGGCATCGTCGGTCTCGGCAAGGTGGGACGCGCGATCGCCAAGCGCGCGGCGGCATTCGATTGTCCCGTCGCTTACACCGATGTGCGCAGCATGGACGATGTGGCGTATCGCTTCGCGCCCGATCTGCTGACGCTCGCGCGAGAGAGCGACATCCTCGTGCTCGCGGCCGCTGCGGACAAGGCGCAGGGCATCATCAACGCGGCCGTGCTCGATGCGCTGGGCCGCGACGGCTATCTCATCAATATCGCGCGCGGCAAGCTGGTGGTCGAAAGCGATCTGGTCGAAGCGCTGCAGGGCGGCGTGATCGCGGGCGCGGGCCTCGATGTATTCGTCGATGAACCCAATGTGCCCGCCGAACTGTTCACGATGAATCGCGTCGTGTTGCAGGCGCATCGCGCGAGCGCGACGGTGGAATCGCGCACGGCGATGGGCGAGATGGTGCTCGCGAGTCTTGCGCAGGCTTTGGCAGGCGAGCGTCCCGAAGGCAGTCTCACGACCTGATCCATGTCGCGCACGAGCGTCGAACATATAATGATCGGCTAATCCGCCTACGTCGATTACGAATGCTCGATCTCGGACAAGTGCGTTGCTTCGTCGCCGCCGCGACGGAGCTGAATTTCCGGCGCGCAGCGGCGTTGCTGAACATGACTCAGCCGTCGCTCAACCGCCAGATTCATCTGCTCGAAGAAAACCTCGGCGTGAAGCTGTTCGAGCGCATCGGTCGCACGGTCAAGCTCACGACCGAAGGGCGCGTGTTTCTCGCGGATGCCTCGCGTCTGCTGAGCATCGCGGAGCAGGCGGAAAGCACGGTACGTCGCGCGAGCAAGGGCACGACGGGCCGCGTGCGGCTCGGATTTACCGGCGCGGCGGGCTACGAACTCATCCCCGAACTGTTGATGGCCGCGAAGCACGCGTTGCCCGATATCGACGTCGTGCTACTCGAACTCGTGTCCGTCGCGCAGATCGAGGCGTTTGCGGCGAAGGCCATCGACCTCGGTTTCCTGCGGCCTTTGCCTTCGCGTCAACCGCTCGAATTTTTGCTCGTCGATAAAGAGCCGATGATCGTCGCGCTGCCCGCGGGTCATGCGTTATGCCGCTTCGACGAAATCGAACTCGCGCAACTGGACGATCAGGCGTTCATCATGCATTCGCCCACGCACGGCAAGTATTTCTACGAGCGCATCATGGGCATGTTCACGACGACGGACGTGAAGCCGCAATTCACGCAATACATCGATCAGACGCCCACGATTCTTTCGCTCGTGCGCGCAGGCTTGGGCGTCAGCATCCTGCCGTTTTCCTCGCAACGATTTCATTACGACAATGTGGAGTTCAGGCGCATTGCCGGCCAATCCGTGCAGGCTGAAATGAGCATGGCCTGGCGCGCGGATCAGGACAATCCCGCCGTCACCGCGTTCAGGCTGATGGCGGCGGAGCATTTCGCGAGCAAGACGCGTTAGCGGCTTTTTATAGCGTGCGCGGTCTTGTCGATGGCGCGCCGTGCCTTCTCCACGATCTCGTCGATTTCCGCATGCGTGATGATCAGCGGCGGCGACAGCAACATGCGATCGTGGCTTGCGCGCATGACGAGGCCATCGTCGAAGCAGAAGTCGCGGCATAACGTGCCGACGTCGTCCGCATTTGCGAAGCGCTTGCGTGTCGTGCGATCTTCCGCGAGTTAAATGCCCGCGACGAGTCCTGCGCCGACGACTTCGCCGACAATCGCATGATCGCTCAACGCCTCGCGCAAACGCCGCTGAAAATACGGCCCGATATCGCGTTTGACGCGTTCGACGATGCCTTCATCGCGCATCAATTTCAGATTGGCCACCGCGACCGCCGCCGCCACCGGATGCCCCGAATACGTGAAGCCGTGATTGAACTCACCGCCTTCGACGATCGCATCCGCGATACGCTGATTAAGACCGACCGCGCCCATCGGCACATAGCCGCTCGTAAGGCCCTTGGCCATCGTGATGAGATCCGGTTCGAAGCCGAAGTGTCGATGCGCGAACCATTCGCCCGTTCGACCGAAACCGCCGATCACTTCATCGGCGATCAACAGGACATCGTGCTTGCGACAGATGCGTTCGATCTCCGCCCAATAGTTCGCGGACGGAAAGATCACGCCGCCCGCGCCTTGAAACGGCTCGCCGATAAAAGCCGCGACATTCTCCGCGCCGAGTTCGAGGATCTTCGTTTCGAGCTGACGCGCGCGTTCGAGCCCGAACGTTTCTTCGCTCAGCGTGCCGCCCTCGCCGAACCAATACGGCTGATCGATATGCGCAACATGTTCCATTTTCGATGGCATCTGCTCGTGCATATAGCTCATGCCGCCGAGCGTCGCGCCAGCGATCGTGGAGCCATGATAGGCGTTGTTCCGCGCGATCACATATCGCTTCGACGATTGCCCTTGCAAAGCCCAATAGCGATGCACGATGCGCAGCGCCATATCGTTCGCCTCCGATCCGCTATTGCAATAGACGAAGCGTTCGAACGGCGACGCGATCTCCGCCAGCAAGGCCGATAACTCGATCACCGGTGGATGCGTGGTCTTGAAAAACGCCTTGTAGTAGGGCAATTCGCACAGTTGCGCGTAAGCGGCATCGGCGAGTTCGCGTCGTCCGTAACCGACGTTCACGCACCAGAGTCCCGCCATGCCGTCAATCAGGCGCGCGCCGTCCGAGTCCCACAGATGCACGCCTTCGGCCTTCACGATGACGCGGCTTCCCGCGCGATTGAGCGTGCCCATGTCCGAGAACGGATGAATATGATGCGCGGCGTCGAGCGCGCGGTAATGCGATGTCGAATCGAATCGGTCATTCATGTCGTCGTCTCTGATAGCGTTAAACGTGCAGCAGCAAATGCTTGCGTTCCCACGAACTGATCACGCGGAAGAACGCTTCGTATTCGGTCTCCTTGAGCGTCAGATACGCGCGCACGAATTGCTCGCCGAACATCTCGGCGAGCGGTTCGCACGCGCCCATCAACGTCAGGCCTTCTTCGAGATTGCGCGGCAACTGAAACGGCAGACGATAGCCATCGCTTGCGAGCGGCGCGCTCGGTTCGAGATGTTGCGTCATGCCGAGATAGCCTGCGGCGAGCGTCGCGGCAATCGCGAGATACGGATTGCAATCCACGCCGGGAATGCGATTTTCGATCCGTCGCGCGGCAGGCGATGCATGCGGCACGCGAAAGCCGACCGTGCGATTGTCGTAACCCCATTGCACGTTGATCGGCGCGGCCATGAAGCGCGTCAATCGACGATACGAGTTGATGTACGGCGCGAAGATCGGCATCAGCGCGGGCGTGTATTTCTGCAATCCGGCGATATAGCTGTAGAAGAGGCCGCTTGCTTGTCCATCGCGGTCGCTGAAGAGATTGCGGCCGGACTCGGCATCGACCACGCTTTGATGCACATGCATGGCCGAACCGGGTTCGTTCTCCATCGGCTTGGCCATGAAGGTCGCGTACATCTTGTGACGCAGTGCGGCTTCGCGCACGGTGCGCTTGAAGAGGAACACGCGATCGGCGAGATTGAGCGGATCGCCATGCAGAAAGTTGATTTCCATCTGCGCCGCGCCGACTTCGTGAATCAGCGTATCGACTTCGAGCTCCTGCATCTCGCAGTATTCATAAATGTCTTCGAAGAGCGTATCGAACTCGTTCACGGCATCGATCGAATACGCCTGACGTCCCGTTTCCGCGCGGCCCGTGCGCCCGACCGGCGGCTGCAGAGGCAGATCGGGATCGCGATTGACATCGACGAGAAAGAACTCGAGCTCGGGCGCGACGACGGGACGCCAGCCTTTTGCAGCGAATTTTTGCAGCACGTCGCGCAACACGCGGCGCGGAGAAATCGCGACCGGCGTGCCGTCGAAATGCACGCAATCGTGGATCACTTGCGCGGTCGGATCGGTGGCCCAGGGAATCAGGCGGATCGTGCTCGCATCGGGCACGCAGATCATGTCGGGATCGGTGATGCCGCTGAAGGTGCCGTCGTCGGGGTAATCGCCGGTGACGGTCTGCATCATCACGGCTTGCGACAAACGCATCGCTTCGCCCGATTCGAACTTACTGCGCGGAATGATCTTGCCGCGGGCGGTGCCGGCCATATCGGGAATGATGGCCTCGATTTCGGTGATGTGATGTTTTCGCAGGAATTCGTCGATGCGTTCCATGTGTGTCTCTCGTTTCCTGGGTTTCGAAAGGGCGAACGCGCCCACGGCCTTCGCAAGCAATGCGAAGGCGCGAAAATGAGGACGAACGTCGTCACGCGCGCGAGCGCACGGACGTGTCAGTCAGGGGAATAAACGAAACGGGAGGAGGCGCTACGGCAGCAGCGAAGCCGCACCGACGCAATGCACGGCGATGAACGCGCGCGCGGCAACATTGCGACGACGCACGCTGCGGCGTGACAGGATGATGAAATTCGACGTTACGCGGCTTTGGTCGGGATGCATGCCGCGGCGATTGGTGCTGGAGCGTGCGCTCCGCTTGACCAGAGGGCCTTGGACTCTCACGATTGCACTCGTTTGGCGAGATTGGACTGCGGATGGGGACGTCGTTTCTGACAATCGCCCTGCGAACAGGATATACGAGTCATCAGATGCGTCAAGACGCGTTTTCCTTAGGGCTTTTTTAGACGCATCGGGACGGCAAGCGCATTTAACCGATAATGTCGGCTCTTTCGCACCCGCACCGCGCTTTAGCCGATGTTCGCCAACCTTCTCGTCCAGCTCGTCAACGGTCTCGCCGATGCCTGCGCGCTCTTTCTGGTCGCCTCCGGCCTGTCGCTGATCTTCGGCGTCACGCGCATCGTGAATTTCGCGCACGGCTCGCTCTATATGCTCGGCATGTATGTCGCGACCAGCCTGACGAGCCGCTTCGGTGGAAGCGTCGCGGGCTTTTGGGCGTCGATCGTCGGTGCGGCGGCGGTGATCGGCGTGTTGGGCGCGGTGATCGAAGTGGGCGTGCTGAGGCGCATCTATCGCGCGCCCGAGTTGTTTCATCTGCTGGCAACATTCGCGCTCGTGCTGATTTTCCGCGATGCCGCGCTCTACATCTGGGGACCGGAAGACCGATTCGGTCCGCGTGCGCCGCATCTCGCGGGCGCGGTGCAATGGCTCGGTCACGCGTTGCCGACCTACGATCTTGCGTTGATCGCAATCGGTCCGCTGGTGCTCGCGTCGCTCTGGTATGCGTTGACGCGCACGCGATGGGGCACGCTCGTGCGCGCCGCGAGCATCGACCGCGACATGCTCGGCGCGCTCGGCGTAAATCAGGCGTGGCTCTTTACCGGCGTCTTCTTCGTCGGCGCGTTTCTCGCGGGTTTGGGCGGCGCGTTGCAGATGCCGCGCATGTCCGCGAATCTGTCGCTCGATCTCGATACCATCGGCAACGCGTTCGTGGTTGTTGTGGTCGGCGGCATGGGCTCGATTCCGGGCGCGTTCGTCGCCGCCTTGCTGATCGCCGAGATCAAGGCGCTGTGTATCGGCATCGGACATGTATCGATGTTCGGCATCGACTTCTCGTTGTCGAAGTTCACGCTGGTCGCCGAATTCGTCGTGGTGGCCGTGGTGCTCGTGTTGCGTCCGTGGGACCTGTTCGGCAGGCCGCAAGCGATCGCCCGTTCAGCCGCGCCCGCCGATACACCTTTGCGTCCCTTCACGCGACGCGGCAAGCTCGCCGCGAGCATCGTCGTGTTGCTGCTCGCGCTCGCGCCGTTGTTCGCCGATGCGTTTCCCTACATGCCCGTGCTGATGGTCGAGATCATGATCGCCGCGCTGTTCGCCGCGAGCCTGCATTTCATCATGGGACCGGGCGGCATGCATTCGTTCGGGCACGCCGCGTATTTCGGGCTCGGCGCTTACGGCGCGGCCTTGTTTCTGAAGGTCTTCGCCTTGCCGATGGAAGCCGCGCTCGTGCTCGGTCCGCTGATCGCGGGTGTGGGCGCGCTGGTGTTCGGCTGGTTCTGCGTGCGGCTATCGGGCGTCTATCTCGCGATGCTCACGCTCGCGTTCGCGCAGATCGTCTGGTCCGTCATCTATCAGTGGGATGCGGTGACGGGCGGCAGCAACGGCATCCTCGGTCTATGGCCTGCGCCGTGGCTGTCGTCGCCGGTCGCGTATTACTACGTGACGCTGGCGATGGGCATCGTCGGCGTGCTGCTGTTGCGGCGCATGCTGTTCGCGCCGCTCGGCCTCGCGATGCGCGCGGGCCGCGATTCGCCCTTGCGCGCCGAAGCCATCGGTATCGACGTGGCGCGCGTGCAATGGGTTGCGTTCGTCGTCGCCGCGCTCATATGCGGGCTCGCCGGATCTTTGTACGCGTTCTCGAAAGGCAATATCTCGCCCGATGTGATCAGCGTGGCGCGTTCCGTCGACGGTCTCGTGATGGTGCTGCTCGGCGGCATTCAGACGCTCGTCGGACCGCTGGCCGGCGCGGCCGTTTTTACGTGGCTGCAAGATACCGTCGCGCGTCAGACCGATTACTGGCAGGCGCTGCTCGGCGCGGCCATTTTGCTGCTCGTGATCGCGTTTCCGCAAGGCATCGTGGGCTTCGTGCGTAGCCGTTTCGCGGAGGCCGAATGAGTCTCCTGCGTATCGAATCCCTGTCGAAGTCCTTCGACGGCGTGAAGGCGGTCGACGGCGTATCGTTCGATCTCGAAGCAGGGCAGTTGCTCGCGCTGATCGGCCCGAACGGCGCGGGAAAATCGACCTGCTTCAACATGATCAACGGACAACTGACGCCGACTTCAGGCTCGATCCGTTTCGACGGACACGAACTGGCGGGCAAGCGTCCGCGCGACATATGGCGGCTCGGCGTCGGCCGAACGTTTCAAATCGCCGCGACCTTCAATTCGATGACGGTCCTCGAAAACGTGCAGATGGCGCTGCTCTCGCACGAACGGCGCGTGTTCAGTCTCTTCGGCCGCGTCGCGTCATGGCGTGCCGACGATGCGCTCGCCTTGCTCGATCTCGTCGGCATAGCATCGCACGCGAAGCGCAGTTGCGCGGTGCTCGCGTATGGCGATGTCAAGCGCGTGGAACTCGCCATCGCGCTCGCCAATGCGCCGAAGCTGCTGTTGATGGACGAACCCACCGCGGGCATGGCGCCGCAAGAGCGCAACGAACTCATGGCGCTGACCGCGCGGCTCGCGAAACAGCGCAACATCGGCGTGTTGTTTACGGAGCACAGCATGGACGTGGTGTTCGAATACGCGGACCGCCTGATCGTGCTCGCGCGCGGACGTCTGATCGCGCAAGGCGACGCGAACACCATCCGCAACGATGCACGCGTGCGCGAGGTCTATCTCGGCACGGGCGCATCGTTCGCGCCGCGCGCGATGCTGAACGACGGAGACGCATCATGACGCCGCTGCTGAAAGTCGAAAGGCTCAACGCGTACTATGGCCGCGCGCAGATCCTGTTCGATGTGAGCTTCGAAGTAGGGCGCGGCGAAGTGGTCGCGCTGATGGGTCGCAACGGCGCGGGCAAGTCCACGACGATGAAGGCCATCATGAACATGATGCCGCGCAAGTCGGGCGATATCGCGTTCATGGGCGAGCGTATCGACGCGTGGCCGACGCATCGCATCGCGCGCGCGGGGCTGGGTTATGTGCCCGAGGATCGTCGCGTGTTCGGCGATCTCACGGTGATGGAAAATCTCGACACGGGCCGTCAGCCGCCGCGCGATGGCGCGCCATCATGGACGCCGAACAAGCTGTTTCGTGTGTTCCCGAATCTCGGCGAAATGCGCGAGAACGTCGCGGGTCGCGCATGAGCGGCGGCGAGCAGCAGATGCTGACGGTATCGCGCACGCTGATGGGCAATCCGCGCGTCGTGCTGCTCGACGAACCGTCGGAAGGCGTTGCGCCCGTGATCGTCGAGCAGATGGCCGATATGATTCTGGAACTGAAGCGCGAAGGCTTGTCGATCCTTTTGTCCGAGCAGAATCTGCATTTTGCCGGACTGGTGAGCGATCGCGTCTATGTGCTGGAGAAAGGATAAGTGCGCCACGCAGGCGCTATGCACGATTTCGTCGCTGATGATGCCGCGCGTCGCGCGTATCTCGGCGTGTGAGTTTTAACTCATTCAACTATCAGGGAGCGTGATTCATAACCCACCGTGCAGGCACGACGATGCGCCTGACCCTTTGCGCTATCGCCGCGAGCGTCAGCTTCGCGGCGCATGCGGACACCATCAAGATCGGCGAGATCAACAGCTACAAGGTCGTGCCGGCGTTTCTCATGCCGTATCGCAACGGCTGGAATCTGGCGCTCGATCAAATCAACGCGGCGGGCGGCGTCAACGGCAACAAGCTCGAAGTCGTGTCACGCGACGACAACGGCAATCCCGGCGATACCGTGCGCGTCGCGCAAGAGCTCGTGACGTGCGAACAGGTGAAGCTGCTGTTCGGCGGCTATCTGTCGAACACGGGTCTCGCGCTCGCGGACTATGCCAAGCAGCGGCGCATCTTCTTCCTGGCCGCCGAACCGCTCACCGACAAGATCGTCTGGCAGGACGGCAACAAGTACACGTATCGTCTGCGTCCGTCGACGTACATGCAGGTCGCGATGCTCGTGCCCGAAGCCGCGAAGCTCAAGAAGAAGCGCTGGGCGCTGGTCTATCCGAACTACGAGTACGGTCAGTCGGCGGTGGCGACGTTCAAGCGTCTGCTCAAGGCCGCGCAGCCCGATGTCGAGTTCGTCACCGAACAGGCGACGCCGCTCAACAACATCGATGCAGGCGCAGTCACGCAGACACTCGCCGATGCCAAGCCCGACGCGATCTTCAACGTGCTGTTCAGCTCCGATCTCGGCAAGTTCGTGCGCGAGGGCAATACGCGCGGCTTGTTCAAGGATCGCAAGGTCGTGTCGTTGCTGACCGGCGAGCCCGATTATCTCGATCCGCTCGGCGCCGAAGCGCCGACGGGTTGGATCGTCACGGGCTATCCGTGGTATTCGATCGACACGCTCGCCAACAAGCAATTCGTCGCCGCGTATGAAGCGAAGTATCACGACTATCCGCGCTTAGGCTCGGTGGTCGGCTATAGTGCGATGATGTCGCTTGCCAATGGCTTGAAGAAAGCCGGCACGACCGATCCCGACAAGCTTGCCGCTGCCTTTAAAGGCTTGCCTGTCGATACGCCGTTTGGGCCGATCGTTTATCGCAAGCAGGATAATCAATCGACGATGGGCGCGTATGTCGGCGTGACCGCGCTAAAGGACGGCAAGGGCGTGATGACATCGTTCCGTTATGTCGATGGCGCAAGCGTTCAACCGACAGACGACGAAGTCAAAAAATTGCGTCCCGCCGACTAAATAATCCTTAAGCTTTAGAAAAGGGCTTGCTAAAGAATTTCGATCCGGCAAGCCCGAAACGCCAGGGCACATCCATTGCCTTGGTAATGCCGATGCGCGGTCCGCACACGATATCGAAAGCCTGTTCGGGCGGCTTGATATGAAAGGGCGCTTCGAGCAGCGACATGCGATTGTTCTTGTGCGTGACATCGAGCGCTTGCGCGACGCGGCCCGGACCCGAACACAATAACTTGAGCGGTTCGAGTCCACGCCGCTGACGCATCGCATCGATGCCGGTCAACGGTTCGATCGCGCGTATCAAGACGCCCGCGCCGTGGCCCGCTTCACGGCACACGAAGTTCAGGCACCAGTGAATCCCATACGAGCGATACACATACGCATGCGCGGGCGGCCCGAACATCGCGGCATTGCGCGGCGTCGGTCCCGAGTAACTATGCGACGCGGGATCTTCTCGATCGTAGGCTTCGGTTTCGACGATGCGTCCGCCCACGCCATCGACGGTGACGATCGCGCCGATCAGCGCACGCGCGACGCGTTCGGACGCGGCATGAAAATCGATGGGAATGGCTTTTGCACTCATGACGCTATTCTAAACAGACACTTTCCTGATCGTTGCCCACTCAAGGAGACATGCGATGAAACGGTCGTGGTTCCTCAAGTTTTCGAATGCGCTTGCGCAAGTCGCGGGTCATGCATCGACGTTCGTGATCGCCGTCGTGCTGGTGATCGCGTGGGCCGTGTCGGGGCCGCTCTTTCACTTCAGCGATACATGGCAACTCGTTATCAACACGTCGACGACCATCGTCACGTTCCTGATGGTCTTTCTTATTCAGAACACGCAGAACCGCGATACCGCCGCCATGCAGATCAAGCTCGACGAACTGATCCGCGCAATGGACCGCGCGCATAACGCCTTGCTGGATCTCGAAGAGCTCGATGAAAAGGAGTTGGCGGTATTCCGCAAACGCTACGAGAAACTCGCTGAAGAAGCGCGAGGTGAATTACGCGCGCCCGATTCGACCCAAGGCGATATCGATTTGCCCGACGTCTCTCGCACCGGCAATACCGAAGTCAAACAAAAGCGATCAACTTGATACATGAATTCCCGTACCGCGCAATTCCGTCAAGCGAAACTTGCATGGCAAGGCAAAAGCGACACTTCCTAAACAAAGTCTTTGCAAGCGTCGCAAAGTACGTGACAAACGGCTATTGCTAAAGGTAAGCTTGAGTCCTCCAAACGGTGCGCGATGTTTCATGCGTGCATCAAAAACGGTTTAGCAAACGTGGTATCGGGCCGAGTGGATAAAAAACCACGCCGAAACGGCCGTTCTCTCCGGTTGCAGGTCTATAAACCGCCGCAAACGTTCTCCAAATGCCTCTTCGAGGCGCGGAAAACGGCCAAAAGCTGCCCGCAAATTGCGCGTGGCACGCAAAAAGCAAAATCTCTCTCCCTAAAGTTTTTCACTCCGCTGCCGACTGCGGCGAAAAACCCCTCCTTTAAAACGCCGAATTGAGGCCGTTTTCTGCCTCTAAATGGCAAAGTTATTTCTGTTGCTAATCGCTAGGATGTGTCCGTGCCCGGTGAAACGTTCGTTGGGCGCAAAACACACACACCTACCTCTCTCATTCGTTTTAGGGGAACAGAAATGACCAAGTTCATCAAAGCTTTCGTTCGTGACGAACGTGGCGTCAGCGCCATGGAATACGCGATCCTCGCCGGCATCATCGCTGTCGCGCTGGGCGCAATGGCTGCCACGTTCAGCACCAGCATCCAAGGCTGGTTCACGGGCATCAACTCGAAGGTCACCGCCGCTCAGAACAAGGCGTAATGATTTTCGCGAGGTCCGCGTCGAGTGCCTGAGTGCATTGCGCGGATCTCTTTTCCTTCCCTCACTCTTTCGATACCGGTCCATCGTGCAGTTCGCATCTCTTGCCATCCGTCTCGTCGTGCTGTGCGCGCTTCTCGTGCTCGCGGTCATCGACGTTCGTGCACGTCGCCTGCCGACCGGAATCGTGGTGGCGATCGGTGCGCTGTTCTTCGTCGACGCCTTGATCAACAAGATGTCGCTCGATCAGATCATCTCTCACCTGATGATCGCCTGTGTCGTGTTCGCGGTCTGCGCCGCGCTTTTCGCCGCGAAGATGCTCGGCGGGGGCGATGCGAAGCTCGCGGCGGTGATTTTCCTGTGGTCGGGTCTCGGTTTGTCGCTGTCCGCCCTCACGCTGATTTCGGTGATCGGGACCGTCGTGTCCCTGGTCAACCTCGTCACGCGCAACATGAACGCCGACCAAAAGTCGTCGCCCATGCGCGCGCTGGCAATGTTCTCCGGCGCGCGCGGCGTGCCGTACGGTGTGGCGCTCGCGCTCGGCGGCGGTCTTGTGATCGTGCTGCCGGCCGCGTTGCCACTGTTGTTGCCTCTGTTCTCGACGCATTAGGACGGCGCTGTCATGTCCAACATCATCAAGTTCGCCGTTCTGCTCGTCGGCGCTTTGCTCATTGCCCTGATCGTGCGCGTGGTGGTTGCCAGCGCATCGAAGCCGGCGGCCGTGCCCGTGGTCACCACCGAAAAGGTGCTGGTCAGCGCGGCCGCGTTGCCGCAAGGCCTGTTGCTGCGCGATGACGACATCACCTGGAAAGCGATTCCCGCGACCGACGTGCCGCCGACCGCAATCGTTTCCGGCGCACCGAACGCGCCCGATCTGAAGGGCGCGCTGCTGCGTCATCCGGTCGATTCCGGCGAAATGCTCTCCGCCGACGACGTCATTCTGCCGAGCGCGCCGGGCTTCCTCGCCGCGACACTCAAGCCCGAAATGCGCGCGGTGTCGGTCGTCGTCGACGATGTATCGGGCAACGCCGGTCTGATTCAGCCGGGCGATTACGTCGACCTGCTGCTCACGCAACAGATGGAGCAGCGCACCAACTCGCCGGACCTGGCGGTGTCGAGCGAAACGGTGGTCGAGCACGTTCGCGTGCTGGCCGTCGGCTCGGAAATCAAGCGCCCGAAAGCCAATAGCGATGCACCCGACAACGGCATCCGCGCCCGCACCGTGACGCTCGAAGTCACGCCGCGCATGGGCGAAGTCGTGGCCGTGGCCGCGCGTCTGGGCAGCCTGTCGCTGGCGCTGCGTTCCTTCGCGACGGCCAGCCGCACGCCGGATGTCGCATCGGGAGCGAGCGCCACCACGACCGAGTGTCCGCCGATCTGGGCGGGCGACATCTCGCGGGCCGTGCGCGCGCTGCCGCGCGTGCATGCGCCGCAGGTCGTGTCGACCGGTCCGTCCGCGCCGCCGATCCCGCACACCGTGCAGATCTATCGCGGCTCAGACAAGAACGACGGTCAAAGCATCGCCCAGGCCGGCGCCGCGCCCGACAACGCGCCGCCGCTGCCGACGGTCCCCGCTCAGCGCTAATGCCAAGCCGGCGGTGATCCGGCGCTCCAGGAAACGAATGTCATGAATACGCAGTTCTTTTCGAGATTGAAGCCGACCCTGCCGCTTGCGGCGGCCGTGCTCGCAATCGTGTGCGCGGGTCTCGGCGGCGCGAATTTCGCCGTCGCCGCCGATGCGCCGCCGGTGGTCGACGTTCCGCCGCCGCGTACCGGCGCGGGCATCGTCGCCACGCCGAAGTCCGGCTCGGCGAACAATGCCGGCGTCACGACCGATTCCAGCCAGGGCGCGCTCACGCTCGACGCCGGCAAGGGCTCGATGCTGCATCTGCCCGAAGATGCGGCCTCGGTGTTCGTCGCCGATCCGGCCGTCGCCGACGTGTAGGTGCCGTCGCCGCGCGCGGTGTTCGTGCTCGGCAAGAAGGCCGGCTCGACCACGCTGTACGCGCTGGGCGCCAACAACAAGCCGATCTTCCAGAAGACCATCGTGGTCGCGCGCGACATGCTGGGCCTGCGCGCGATGCTGAAGGCGCGCTTCCCGAACATGAACGTCGACGTGCAAGGCACGCAGGGCTCGCTGATCCTCACGGGTCAGGCGCCGACGCCGCTGGACGCGGATACCGTCGTGCAGGCCGTCATGCCGATGGATGCTCGCCGAGAAGGAAGTGCTGGTGAACCGGATGACGATCGATCGTCCGCTGCAAGTGCAGCTGCGCGTGCGCATCACCGAAGTGGATCGCAACGTGACGCAGCAGTGGGGCATCAACTGGCAGGCGATCGGCAGCGCGGCGGGCAACTGGTATAGCGGTATTTTCAGCGGCCGCAGTATCTATAACTACAACCAGCCGCTCACCAGCGCCTCGGGCGCGGTCAGCTATCCGGTCAACATGCCGACCAACAACGCGTATTCGCTGTTCGGCGGCTTCAAGACGAACAACGCCGACATTCGCGTGCTGGTCGATGCGCTCAATCAGGAAGGCCTTTTGACCGTGCTCGCCGAGCCGAATCTCGTCGCGCTTTCGGGCCAGACGGCGAGCTTCCTCGCGGGCGGCGAATTTCCGATTCCGGTTTCGCAGACCAACGGCGCGATCACCGTCGAATTCAAGCAGTTCGGCGTCAAGCTCGATTTCACGCCGACCGTGCTGACCGATCACCGCATCAGCCTGAAAGTGCGCCCGGAAGTCAGCCAGATCGATACCACGGCCAGCGTGACGACCGGCGGCGTGACCGTGCCGGGCCTGTCGGTGCGCCGCGCCGATACGACCGTCGAACTCGCGAGCGGTCAGAGCTTCGCGATCGGCGGTTTGCTCCAGAGCAATACGCAGGACGTCGTGTCGCAGGTTCCTGGCATCGGCTCGCTGCCGATTCTCGGCAAGCTGTTCTCGTCGAGCAACTACCAGAACAACAAGACCGAGCTCGTGATCATGGTGACGCCGTACATCGTCGAGCCGACCGATCCGGCCAAGCTGCGTTCGCCGATCGAATCGCTGGTGTCGCCTTCCAGCGACGTCGAGTATTACTTCGACCGCATTCTGGGCGGCGCCGCGGCGTCGCCGGGCAGCCCCCGTTTCGTCGGCGCGGCCGGATACGTTTATTGAGCCTGATGCCATGAACCACGCACGCCTTATTCCGCTTCTCGCCGCCTGCGCCCTCGGATTGCCGCTCGCCGGCTGTTTCCTGAAGCCGCCGGTCAGCATGTCCGACGCGCGCATCGTCGGCTACGACGGCAAGTCCGCCGTGCCGCCCGACTGCGAACGCCTGACGCGCGACTCGCTGCTGCTCGATGCCGGCGTGCGCCGCCCGTCGATGCAGTGGGGTTGCGCCACGTACACGAATCTGGCCGCGCAGGTCGCGCAGCCGGAAGACCTCGTGACGCCGCGCACGCTCGGCCCCGCCGATGCCGCGGTCGCCGCGAGCGCCGTGCATCGATACGAGACCGGCCAGCTGATTCCGCTGGACGCCGCGACTTCGCGCAACAGCAAGTAAGCCCGCCACCCCGATACCGAACGCCATGAGCACAACAGACTTCACGCTTATCAAGGGCAAATCCGGAGTCCGGGCCGCGGACTTCATCGCCTTCGTCGCCGATCGCCAGACCGAACAGGTTCTCAAGTCCTTCGTTCTGGAACAGGCGATGCCGCACGCGCACATCGCGGTCGGCAATATCGACGAGGCGATCGCCTATGTGTCGAAAATCGACCGCGCGCCGCAATTCCTGCTGGTCGACCTGCACGACTCCGTCATGCCGCTGTTCGATCTCGGCCGCCTCGCGGAAGTGTGCGAGCAGTCGGTGCAGGTGATCGGCATCGGCGAGCGCAACGACGTCGGCCTGTTCCGCAGCCTGCTCAAGCTGGGCGTGCACGATTACCTCGTCAAGCCGCTCACGGTCGAGCTGCTCAAGCGCACCGTCAACACCGCCGACGGCAAGGTCGCGCCGGTGACGATCGCGCGTACCGGCAAGACCATCGCCTTCACGGGCACGCGCGGCGGCGTGGGCGTGACGACGGTCGCGCTGAATCTGGCGCGCCACCTCGCGGACGATACGCATCGCCGGGTCGCCTACGTCGATCTGAACCTGACCGGCGGCGCGGCCAACAGCATGCTCGGCACGGTCAGCAATAACGGCCTCGCCGAAGTGCTGCAGAACTCGCACCGTCTCGATCCGCAGTATGTGGAGCGCACGCTGGTCGCCAAGGGCACGCGTCTGTTCATGCTGACCGCCGATCTCGATTACGGCGCGGAACGCAATCATTCGCCCGAGGCGCTGGCTCGCGTGATGGAGATTCTCGGCGACAGTTTCCACTACGTGTTCGTCGATATCGCCGATCCGAGCGATCCGCTCGCGCAGCAAGCCTTCGATCACGCCGCGCGCGTGTACGTGGTCACCGACCGCTCGGTGCATTCGACGCGCGAAACGATCCGTCTGCTGCGTCACATCGAGGATCGCGACAACAATCCGCCGAGCTCGATCCTGCTGAACAACCCGAACGCGGCGATCGCCGGCAAGGTGCAGCCGTCGGACTTCATGTCGGCGGTCGGCCGCTCGATCCTGCACGAAATCCAGTTCGAGCAGAAGGCGCTCGCGACCGCCGAAAACCTCGGCGAAGCACCGACGGAGAAGGCGCAGAACGGCTTCACGCAGTCGATTTCGCGCATCGCCAACGATCTGACGGGTCAGCAAGCCCAGCCGGAGCGTTCGCTGCTCAGTAAATTCCGCTTGAGGAGAGGCTGATGTTCGGCCAGAAACAGGCTGCCCGCGCGACGTCCCCGGCAAGCGAGCCGGTGGTGCGTCAGAGCCAGAACACGACGTCGGCCGCGGCCGCGCCGGTCGAACCCTCGACGCCCGCGCCGCTGCCGGCGCGCGTGCAGGTCACGGCCGACGCCAACGACTCGCTGGTGCGCTCCGACCTGTTCCGCATGATCCGCACCGGCGTGTTCGCGTCGATGAACGCATCGGCAGTGGTGGGCAAGTCGCGCGAGCAGATGAAGCCGGGCATCGAGCAACTGGTGACGGAAATAGCCGAGCGCCAGGGCCTCAACGTGACGATGTCCGAGCAGTCGCAGATCGTCGGCGAACTGCTGAACGACATGTTGGTCTCGGTCCGATCGAACCGCTGCTCGTCGATGAAACCATCACCGATATTCTGGTGAACGGTCCCGATCAGGTTTACGTGGAACGTCACGGCCGGCTCGAACTCACCAACTGCAAGTTCCGCGACAACACGCACGTGACCAACGTCGCGCAGCGGATCGCCGCGGGCGTCGGACGTCGCGTCGACGAAAGCAGCCCGATGGTCGATGCGCGTCTCGCCGACGGCAGCCGGGTCAACGTCGTGCTGCCGCCGCTCGCGATTCACGGCGCGTCGATCTCGATTCGTAAGTTTTCCAAGCGCAACATCACGCTGCATCGCATGGCGCAGCAGGGCAACATGTCCAACGCGATGGCGACCGTGCTCAAGCTCGCGAGCACCTGCCGTCTGAACGTGATCGTGTCGGGCGGTACGGGTTCCGGTAAGACGACGCTGCTCAACGCGCTGTCGCACTTTATCGGCCACGGCGAACGCACGGTGACGATCGAAGACGCGGCCGAACTGCAACTGGTGCAGCCGCACGTCGTGAGTCTGGAAACGCGTCCGGAAAACGCCGAAGGTCTCGGCGCGGTGACGCAGCGCGATCTCGTGCGCAACGCGCTGCGTATGCGTCCCGATCGCATCATCCTCGGCGAAACGCGCGGTCCCGAAGCCTTCGACGTGTTGCAGGCGATGAACACCGGCCACGACGGCTCGATGACCACGATCCACGCGAACATGCCGCGCGACGGCATCACGCGTCTCGAATCGATGGTGACGATGGCCAACGGCAATCTGCCGCTGCTGTCGATCCGCCGCCAGATCGCTTCCGCCGTGCACATGATCGTGCAGATCGAACGGATGCGCGACGGCATGCGCCGCGTCACGCGCGTCACCGAACTGGTCGGCATGGAAGGCGACGTGATCATCACGCAGGATCTGTTCACGTTCCGCTACGACGCGACCGCGTACAGCGAGGAAGTGAAGGGCACTTACGAGTCCGCTGCGGTGCGTCCGGCCTTCTCGGCGCGCGCGCAGTACTACGGTCTCGAAGACGCGTTGCTCGAGGCGATGCAGCCATGACGCTCATCAATCTCATCACGATCTGCGCGTTCGGCGTCGCCATTCTCGGCGGCGTGATGGTGCTCACCGTGCAGGACATGCGCAAGAACCAGCCGCACGCGCGCATCCGTACGCGCATGCGCGAGTCGTTCGAGTTGCGCGTCTTGCAGGACAAGGGCGCGGGCAAGTTCGACACCGATCTCTTCAAGGTGAACAAGCGCGACAGCATCTTCACGCGCTACTTCGGCCCGAAGATTTCGCGCCTGCGCACGGTCGCCGGCGCGAACGGTCTGCGCATCGTGGTGGCGGCGGCGATTCTGGGCGAGTTTCTCGCCATCGGCATGGTGGACATCATGCCCTTGCCGCAGTTCAGCAAGCCGCTGATCGTGATGGGATTGCCGATCTTCACGCTGGTGAAGGCCTACAATTTTCTGGTCAACCGCTTTCGCCGACGCTTTCTGGACGGCTTTCCCGACCTGATCGATTTGATCGTGCGGGCGGTGCGCGCGGGCGTGCCGGTCACGCATGTGCTGAGCACGGCCGCCGACGAATGTCCCGAGCCGCTCAAGTCCGAATTCAAGCTGATGAGCGATTCGCTGCAGGTCGGTCTGGATCTGGAGGAAGTCCTCGCGGTGGCGGTGCGCCGTATCGAGATCGCGGACTTTTCGTTCTTCTGCGTGTGTCTGCTGCTGCAACGCGAAACCGGCGGCCAGCTCGGCGAGACGCTCGAGAACCTGTCGAACATCGTGCGGACGCGCCGTGAAATCCGCTCGAAGACCAAGGCGCTGACCGGCGAGGCGCGCATCACGACCAAGATTCTGACGGCGGTGCCGATTTGTATCGTCGGCAGCATGTACTTCCTGAATCACGATTACCTGATGGTCCTGTTCAACACCGAAGCCGGCCAGAAGCTGATGACCTTCGGCGTGATCTCGATCGCGATCGGGCTCATGGTGATCAACAAGATTTCGAAGCTGGATACCTCGCGATGAACCAGGACCAGATTCAGACCGGACCAGATTCAGACGCTCACCAATCTCGTGCTGCTGCTCGCGCTGTTCGCCGGGCTCGCGATCTGGTGGATGACCAAGCACGGCGGCCTGCGCGGACGCATCGCGGAGCGCGTGCGGATGGCCGCGACCTCGCAGCAGCGAATCGATCTGACGACAACCGACGACGACGAGACGCTCAGCTTCCGCGAGCGCACGCTGCGCCGGTTCGCGCGCATCGGCGACAAGCTGCCGCTGTTCGACGCGAAGTATCGGCTGAAGCTGCAACAGGAACTGGTGCGCAGCGGCTATCGCAGCAACCACGCGGTATCGATCCTGCTCGCGGCGAAGTTCTGCGTCGGGCTGATCGGCGCGATTTTGACCGTGATCGTCGGCTCCGATCTGCCGTTCATCGGCACGTATCCGGCGGTGCGCGGCGTGGCGATGCTGCTGGTGTTCATCGTCGGCATGATCATTCCGGAATTCATCATCGGCATGCTGGCGACGCGCCGCCGCACCGCGATGGCGGGCTGTCTGCCCGACGCGCTCGACCTGCTGGTGATCTGCACCAACGCGGGCAACAGTCTCGGTGTGTCGATCTGCCGCGTGGCGGACGAACTCGCGACGATCTGCCCGCCGCTGTCCGACGAATTCTCGTTCACCGCCGACGAACTGAAGCTCTCGGGCGACAGCACGCGCGCGCTGAACGGACTCGCCGAACGTATCGACCTGCCGTCGATCCGCGCACTCATCTCGACGCTCACGCAGTCGATTCGCTACGGCACGCCGATCACGCAGGCGCTGCGCACGCTGTCGCGCACGGAGCGTCTGCAACACATCGTCTCGCTGGAAGAGAAGGCCGCGAAGCTCGCGCCAAAGATGGTCGTCCCGATGATGCTGTTCATTCTTCCCGCGATCATCGCGATCGCCGCAGGACCTGCCGTGATCCAGTTGCTGGACTTTATCGACAAATCGAAATGAAGACTCTCGCCTCTTTTTATCGCTTCATTCCCGCGCTCGCCGGCGCCGTCGTCATCGCGCTGACCGCCAGCGGCTGCACGACGACCGTGCAATCGCAGGCCTCCAACGTGCGCCCGGTGATGAGCAACGCCAAGCCCACCTCGATGAGCGAACTGCGCATCGCCGAGTCGGCGCTCGAGTCGGGCAACATGGATATGGCGACCACGCTGTATCAGAAGATTCTCCAAGCGAATCCGCGTTCGGTCGAAGGCCTGACGGGTCTCGGCAACACACTGTATTCGGTCGGCGACTACACGCGCGCCGGCGTCTACTACGGCAAGGCCAACGAGATCGACAAGGCCGCGCCCGCGCCGATGATCGGCCTCGCGCGCGTCGCGATCCACCAGCGCCGCTTCGACGATGCCGTGACCACGTACAAGCGTCTGCTCGCCGAAAGCCCGGACGATCCGCTCGCGGCGGCGGGCCTGGGCGCGGCGCTCGACATGAAGGGCGATCACGATCAGGCGCAAGCCGTGTTGCGTGACGGCCTCAAGCGCAATCCCGGCGACACGTCGCTGTCGATCAACCTCGGCCTCTCGCTGATTCTGGCGGGCAAGCCGCGCGACGGCGCGAACGTGCTGCTCGACGTGACGCGCTTCCCGGCCGCGCCGCCGCAGGCGCGTCAGGATCTGGCGCTCGCCTACGGCATGCTCGGCAACGACGATGCCGCCACCGAAATCCTCGGCCGCGATCTGCCGAAGACGTCGGTTCAGGACAATCTGCGCTACTACGACCTGCAGCGTCAGCGCGTGGGTTCGGCGGCATCGGCGGCGACGCCTGCATCGACGACCTCGGTGAGCCTCAGATGAGCGCCGTCCGCCACGCGCCCGCAAGCCGGCGCAAGCGTTCGCTTCTGCGCGATGACGGCGGCAGCACGGTCATCGAGTTCGCGATCCTCGCGCCGCTGGTGTTCATCCTCGTGCTGGGCACGGTGGAGATGGCGCTCGACATGATGGTCGACGCCACCGTCCAGCTCGCCGCGCAGGCCGCGTCGCGCGCCGGGCTGACGACCACCAATCCGTCTTCGGGCACGCGCGCGGATCAGGCGCAGCAGATCGTCAACGACATTCTCGGCGGCTGGACCAACATCGGCGCGACGGTGGCGATCAGCACGCTGACCTACGGCACCTACAGCAACGTCAGCTCCAACACCAGCACCAAGGGCATGGGCGGATTCGGCGACGTGGTCTCGTACAACATCACTGTGACGATGCCGCCGTTCTCGGGCATTCCGAAGCTGTTCGGCATCAACCAGCTGGTGTTCCAGCGCAACTATCTTGTGCAGAACGAAAAATGAAACTCGCCTGCTCATTCGCATCGCGTCGCGCGAAGCCGCGCCGCCCGGGTCTTGTCAGGCGCCTGCTGCGTTCCGATCGCGGCAGCGCGGCGATCGAGTTCGTCATCATCGTGCCGCTGATGCTGCTGGTGCTGACGGGCTTCGCCGAAACCTACTGTTATCTGCGCGCGGTGAGCGTGCTGGAACATACCGCGCTCACGCTGGCGGATTCGCTCGGTCAGCTGCCGCAGGTGATCGACAACAATTCGACCAGCAACGCGAGCAATCTCGGCTCGCTGTACTCGGCGGCGACGCTGCTGGCCTCGCCCAACGATCTGCAAACGGGCGGCGGCGTGATGATCACCTCGATCTGCGACGGCTCGCCTTCAGCCTGCGTGCAACCACCGAGCTCGCCGTCGCTGGCGGGCGGCACGCCGGTCATCCACTGGCAGCGCAGCGTGCCGTGGAACGACGGCGCGTTCGTCTCGAAGGTGACGAGCGGTGCGCCGACGCCGTCGGGCTGGCCGTTCCGCGTCGGCGATTCGGCGATCGTCGTCGAAGTGTTCTACAAGTTCAATCCGTTCGCGATGACGGCCGCGTTCTGGCCCGACGCGCCGGGCACGCAGACGATCTATCAACGCGTGTATGTGCGATCACGCACGGGCTATCCGCTCGATCTGGTCAGCTAAAAAAAGAAGACATCATGAAACGGGGATTCCATCTGCAACGCCGTGCCGCTCCCGCGCGGGCGCACTCGCGCGTGCCGTTTTTCGCCAACTTCGGCGGACCGTCGTCGCCGCGCACGGCCGGCACGCTGCTCGCGGGCGAAGAAGGCGCGGTGACCGTGCTGTTCGCGGTGACGGCGAGCCTGATGATCGGCACGCTCTGCACCGCGATCGACACGATCGATTTCGCACAGACGCAGGCGCGCATGCAGATGGCGCTCGACGTGGCGACGCTGTCGGCGGGCGCGGATCTCTCGCACTTCAAGACCAACACGGGTTCGGACCTCGCGACCTGGCAAGCCGACGCGCGCGCCTACTACGACGCCAACATGCCGACCGGCTACATGGCGCTGACGATGGCGAACGCCAATTTTTCCGCGACAGTGACCGGCTCGCCCGCGACGGGGCAGACCATCAAGCTGTCGGCGTCGGGCTCGGTGCCGCTGTACGCGCCGGTGATTTGGGGCAACAACTCGTCCGACGGCTCGGGTTCCGGCGGCGGCAGCGGCGGCTCGGGCTCCGGCACGCCGACATCGCAGACCATCTCGGCGAGCAACACGGCGTTGCGCGTGCCGAAGAGCACGCTCGAACTCGCGCTGATCCTCGACAACACCGGCTCGATGGCCGATGCCGCCGTGAGCGGCGGTTCCACCAGCAAGATGGACGGCCTGAAGACCGCGGCCGCGTCGCTGGTGACGAACATCCTCGGCGTCGCCGGCAACGATTCGTATATCGGCCTCGTGCCGTTCACGACGATGGTGAACGTCGGCAGCGCGCTCAATTCGAGCGGCAGCTGGATGTCGCAGGTGTTCAGCAAGCAGTTCGCGTACAACACCAACGGCATGTCGATGACGCAGTGGGGCGGTTGCACGGTCGAGCCGCACGACGCCAACGGCTACGTCTATCCAGCCTACGCGCCGAAGAACGCGCCGGGCTTCACGCCGATGTACTACAACGTGCCGCAGTCGGGCTTCACGGTATCGACCTTCGACAACACCAAGAGCTGTACCTTGCAGGGTTCGAAGACGTTCTACGGCGTGCCGCTCACGTATCAGACCAACGCGTCGGCATCGGTCTGCCCGAGCGCGGCCGCGACGCAGCCGCAGAGCTACATGGGTCAGGTGACGACCAAGAGCACCAGCACGTATTCGTGGGATCAGAACGGCAGCGACGCGGGAGGCAATCGTCCGTGTTCGATCCAGCCGGCCGTGTTCTTCACGCAGGACACCGACAAGCTGAAGGTCGCGATCAACAACATGCAGGCGAACGGTTCGACGCTGATTCCGACCGGTCTGCTGTGGGGCTGGCGGATGCTGAAGTCGGACTGGTCGCAGGATGTCGCGGGTGTCAACAACGGCTGGAAAGCCACCGACACGACGCTGCCCCTCGCCCCGAAACGACGCAGGGCCTGCAACGCGTGGCGATCATCCTGACCGACGGCGAAAACGCGCCGGGCTCGACCTCGGGCATGATGCCGCCGCCTTATTTCAACCAGCTTTCGGGCGTGGGCAGCCTCGCGCTGCAGGCGCCGACGGTGGTGAAATCTGACGGCACCTGGCTCGACGGCAATGTGTCCAGCACGACGGACATGAACACGTTCCAGTCGGGCGTCTGCACGGCGATGAAGAACGACGGGATCATCATTTACGCGATCACCTTCGGCTCCGGTTCGTCGAGTTCGACGGCGCAGAAAGCGATGGCCGCTTGCGCGACGGCGGGCAATTATTACCACGCGCCGGACAACGCGACGCTCAACCAGATCTTCCAGCAGATCGCCGGCAATCTGGGCGTGCTGCGCCTGGTGCAATAAGAGACAACCCAACGATTTCGACCGAAGGTGACGCACATGGAACCCAACCCGTCAGGCGCGGCCGCGCCCCACACGCTGCGCGAAGGCGTGAGCTGGTTCATCGAGACGCGCGGACAGATTTATCTCGATGCGATCGTGCGCGTCCTGACGGTCGCCATGCTCGGCATGTTTCTCTACAACTCGCTGACGGAATATCTGCGCAATCCGTCGCGCATCACGCTGCTGCTGATGGTCATCTCCGAAATGGTGACGATCTCCGTGTCGCTGTTTTCCCGCGTGCCGCGCGCGCGACTGGCGGCTGCTGTCGGTGCTGATGTCGACCGGCGCGACGTTCTACTTCCTCGCGTTCCGGCTCGAACCGGGCATCCATCTGGTGCCGGAATGGCTCGCGGCGGCCTTGCAGATCGCCGGTCTCGCGATCCAGATCAGCGCGAAGCTGTCGCTGCGCCGCTCCTTCGGCATTCTTCCGGCCAATCGCGGCGTGGTGGTGCACGGTCCGTATCGGCTGATTCGCCATCCGATGTACTTCGGCTATCTCGTCAACGACATGGGTTTCCTGCTGCCGAACTTCGGCTTGCAGAACGTGCTCGTGCTGGCGTTCCACTGGACGCTGCAGATCGGGCGCATCGTGCGCGAGGAACGGCTGCTGTCGAACGACGAGATGTATCGCGACTATACGCAGCGCGTGCGCTATCGGTTGATCGCGGGCGTGTTCTGATCGACGGCGGGCACGCGCGATGCTCCCTGTGACGACGCAGTTCAACTTCACAAGGAGTACCGACATGCCCGAAAAGAAAACCGTTGAGCGCGCCTCCAAGGCGAAGCGCGCCGGCAAGTCAGCGAGCACCCAGGCGGGTGCTTTCGTGAAGGAACAGGTCGATCACATCCGCGAGGGCAAGCACGGCGCGAAATCGGCGAAACAGGCCATCGCGATCGGGCTGTCCGAGGCGCGTCGCGCGGGCGTCAAGCTGAAAGCCCCGAAGAAGGGCGCCGCCACCGAGGCGACCCGCAAGAAGGCCGCGCAAGACACCAAGGCCGCGCATCGCACGAAAAAGAGCCCCAGCACCGAATCGAAGGCGAAGCGTTCGGCCGTCGCCACGCGCGTGCTGAAGCGCGAAAGCACTAAGGCTGCATCGCCCAAGGCGTTGTCGCGGCAGACGCATGCCGCCGCGAGCCGTCGCTCGGCCGCGGATCGATCGGCGGCGGCGAAGAAGGGATGGGCGACGCGCCGGGCGCGTGCGGCATCGGCCGCGCCGAAGCGTTCGACGGCCACGCGTCACGCATCGCGCTGAACCGGCAGCATCCGCGCATACGATACGGCCATCGCCGCGAGTTCGGCGGCGGCGGGCGTGAGCGGCACGCCGCCGCGTCGCAGCAGGCACACCGGCGTGCCGGCCGCGCGCTCGGCGATCGTCACGTGATCGCGGAAGAACGGATGCGCGGCGACGCTGGCCGGTTCAAGCGCCAGATAATCGCTTGCCGCGACGCAATGGAGCGTGTCGAACACGGCTTCGGTCGTGGCGGCGATGCGCGGTGGATCGAGCCGCGCATCGGCGAATAACGCGAACAGGCGATTCCCGCTCGCGCCGCTTCCCGGCTGCCGCGTGCTGACCCACTGTGCGGTCGCGATACTCGCCAGCTTGCGCGATCGCGCGAGCGGATGCCCGCGCCGTGCGATCACGGCGACTTCCGAATCGAACAGGCGCGTGGCCTGCATGTCGTGGATATCGACATCGGGTGCGGTCAGCGCAAGCGCGAAATCGAGGCTGCCGTCGCGCACCCACGATGTCAGCACGCGCGACGTCGCACTCGTCAGATGCACGGCGATGCGCGGACATCGCTCCCGATAGCTTTCGAGCAAAGCCGGAAACAGCCGCAGCGTCGCTTCCGCCGCGAGGCCGAGCGTGACGTTCCCGGTCAACTCGCCGCGCAATTGCTGCAACTCGTCCTCCGTCTTGCGGCATTCTCCGAGAATCAGATCCGCGCGCACGCGCAGCCGTTCGCCGACGGGCGTCAGCCGCGCGCCGCGCACGTCGCGTTCGAACAACGGGCCGCCCGCCAGCGCTTCCAGCTTGCGCAGTTGCTGGGTGATGCCGCTTTGCGCGACATCGAGCCGTCGCGCGGCGGCGCGCAGGCTGCCAGCTTCGGCGACGGCCACGAACATCCGCAATTGCGTGAGAGTCAGGTCCACGGTCGCTCCGATCGAGATCGAGGGTGATCTCGAAAAGTGATCATGATAAGCAAACTGCCCCTTTTTTGAAGCGTTTTGCCCGCATACCATCGACGCTCCGAATCCCGAAAATGATCTCGCACGCGCTCATGTCCAAACTTCACGCTTTCCTGCTGTCGGCGGCGCTCGCCGTCGCGTTGCCCACTCATGCGAACGACACCTTGCGACTGGGCATCGATCCCGGCTATCCGCCGATGGACGTGAAAGCGCCCGATGGCCACGTCGCGGGCTTCGACGTCGATCTCGGCGATGAAATCTGCCGCCGCATCGCGATGAGCTGCCAGTGGGTCGAACTCGAATTCTCCGGGATGATTCCGGCGCTGCAGGCGCGCAAGATCGACGGGATCATGTCGTCGATGGCGATCACCGAAAAGCGCATGAAGCAGATCGCGTTTTCGACCAAGCTGTTCCAGTTCCGCTCGCGGCTGATCGCGAAGAACGGCGCGCCGCTCGCGGCCACGGCGCAAGGCTTGCGTGGCAAGCGCGTCGGCGTGCAGAGCGGCAGCCAGTTCGAAACCTACGCGATGAAAAACTGGCAACCGGCGGGCGTCGAGGTCGTGCCGTATCAAAGTCAGGAAGGCGTATTCGACGATCTCGCGTCAGACCGGCTCGACGCCGCGCTGCTCGGCTCGGTCGAGGCGGAACAGGGCTTTCTGAAGACGCCGCGCGGCAAGGGTTTTGCGTTCGTCGGCGAACCGCTGTCGATGGGCGATCACGGCGTCGGCATGGGTTTGCGGCAGGACGATCCGGCGTTGAAGGCGAAGATCGACAAGGCGATCGCGGACATGCGCGCGGACGGCACGTATCAGAAAATCGCCCGAAAGTATTTCGATTTCGACGTCTACGGCGAGTAAGGAGCCAGCATGCAGACACGACGTCATCCGCTCGTCACGACCACGCTCGGCATATCGCGCGAACTTGTCAGCTTTCATTTCGGCGACGCTCACGCCGCGCGCGAAAAGGTCTACGTGCAAGCCTCGCTTCACGCCGACGAAACGCCCGCGATGCTTACCGCCTGGGCGCTCAAAAAGCGCCTCGCGACCCTCGAAGCCGAATGGCGCGTGCGCGGCGAGATCGTGCTGGTGCCGGTCGCGAATCCGATCGGCTTGTCGCAGCATGTGCTCGGGCAGTTCGTCGGGCGCTTCGAGACGAACAGCGGACACAACTTCAATCGCGGCTTTCCGATGCCGTCCGCCGCCGCGATGATCGACCGCGCCGGCACGCAGTTATCGCGCGACGATGCGGCGCACAACGCGCGCTTGCTGCGGGCCGTGCTGTGCGATATGCTCGACGAAACGACCGCGAAAAACGAGTTCGAATCACTGCGCTTGACGCTGCTGCGATTGGCATCGGCGGCGGATATCGTGCTCGATCTGCATTGCTCGCTCGAAGCGACGATGCATCTTTACACGAGTCCCGCGAGCTGGCCCGCGCTGGAACTGCTCGCGCGTTATATCGGCGCGAACGGCGTGCTGCTCGCAACCGATTCGGGCGGCCAGTCGTTCGATGAAGTGCACGCGTTGTTGTGGAATCAGTTGCGCGCGTTGATGGGCGAGGGTTTGCCGCTCGCCGCGCCGAATATCGCGGCGACGCTGGAGCATCGCGGGCAGCGTGACGTGGACTACGACAGCGCGCAACACGACGCGGATGCCATCGTCGATTTTCTGATCGCGCGCGGTGTGATCGAAGGCGACGCGCGCGACTTGCCGCCGCTCGCGCAAGCCGCGACGCCGCTCGCGGGCAGCGAGCAGTTGACGGCGCCGGTGAGCGGCATCGTCGTGTATCGGGCGAAGATCGGGGCCGCGCTGAAAGCAGGCGATGCCGTGTTCGATATCGTCGATCCGCTGACCGACGAAGTCGTGACCGTCACGACGAAAAACGACGGCGTGTTTTATATGCGCCGCGCGATTCGCTTCGTGATCGCGGGCGCGCCGATGGGCAGGGTGACCGACGAAAAAGCCTTTAGAACCGGCGTGCTCATCGGCGCGTGAACTTCGCTTATCGCGCGTCCGTCACCGTCTGATTCAACGCCGTCCCCGCGATCAACGTATTCACCAGTTTGATGTCGTGCACGTTGTACGCGTAGATCGGCCCGGGCGTCGTGGCGGTCGCGGGACCGGCGGCGCTCGGCGTGCCGAAATCGCAATTGGTGATGGTGACGCCGGTGATCGCGGGAACCGCTGGCGTAGGCGCGGGACCGTTGTAATCGAACGCGACGGGCCCTTGCGCGACGATCGCCTGAAAGCATGACGCCATCACGCCGTTCAGCGTGACATTGCTCGCCTTCAGATTCGTGATGTTGACGTTTTGCACGAGCGCGGGCCGCGTGCGGATCGCGTCTTTCGCCGGCTGATAATCGCAATCGAACGTGATGATGCCGCCCTGCGACGCCGACGGATTCGCCGCGCTCGCCGTCACCACGCCGAGCGGCACGGTGGCGTTGATCGGACTGCCCGCCAGTAGGCTGCTGCCGTAACCGGACGGCGTCAGACTCACGCCGTTCGGCAGCGTGACGTTATCGACATAGAAGTCTTTCACGTAGCCGCCGCGATTCATGTTCGTCTTGATGCGGATCGCGATGTTCAGCGAATTGGTCGCCCAGAACTGATTCAGCATTTGCAGATTGCGCGCGTAAATCTTCTGCACGCCGCCGCCCATTTCGCTGCCGAGCGTGATGCCGCTGTGCCCGCTGTTCATCGTGCAATTCTGGATAACGTGGTTCTGCGCCGGGCCGTATTGCGTGTCGAGATCCTTGCCGGATTTAATGGCGATGCAATCGTCGCCGGTGTTGAACGTGACGTTCTCGCACAGCACCATGTTGCAGGCATCGGGATCGAAACCGTCGTTGTTCGAGCCGATACTGTCCACCGTCACGCTGCGTATCACGACATTCTTGCAATCGGTCGGATGATGCTGCCAGAACGGCGTATTGATGGTGCGATAGCCTTGCATCAGAACGTTCGTACAACCGATGAATTCCACCATGCACGGCCGCAGATAATGGCCGATGCCGAAGATGCGCTTCTCAATCGCGACGCCTGCTTCTGACAGCGCGGGCAGATAGTTCTGGTCCTGCTGCCACGGCGTCGCCGGATTGGTGAGTTCGGTGTAAAGCGCGTCGGAGATGCCGGGCACGGCGGTTTTCAGATCGACGTTGTTCGGATTCGACGAAGCCTGCGACGGCGTCGACGAATTCACGCAGCCATACACGCCGCTATTGCCTTTCCACGTCCACCAGCATGTGGCCGTGTTGCCGCTGCCGGCGAACGGCGTCATCGCCTGACCGTTGAAGACGGACGTGTCGCCTTCGCCGGTGATCGCGATATTGGTCGCGTTGCGCGCGTAGATCGGCGTGCCGTAATTGAGGCAATCGTTTGCCTGCCAGCAGCTATAGAACAGCTTGCCGTTCGCGCCGCAATCGATCGGGCCGTCTTTCGCGTAATCGGCGGGATTCGGGCTAAAGAAAATTTCGCAGTTCGCGGTCAGATGGAAGTTCACGTTCGACTGCAACACGAGCGGTCCCGCGCAATACCAACTGCCTGCCGGCACCACGACCTGACCGCCGCCCGCCGCGCTGCAGGCGGCGATCGCGGCGAGAAACGCGGGCCGCGAATCGAACGAATCGGGCGTTTGCGTCTGGTCCGCGCCGACCGAGAGCGGCGACTTGCTCGGGTCGGTGTACGGATTCGTCGCGGCGATGACTGTGCAGGGCTTCGCGCCGTAATCGGTGACGAGGAACTGGCGGCTCGGAAACATCGCCGACGATACGCCTTGCAGCGCGTTGACGATCTGGGTCGCGGCGCCTGAGCGTCCCCAGATCGGATCGGGCGAGTCGTCGCTGCTGCCGCAGCCGCCGAGTAAGCTCAATGCGCCCATGCCGCCGAAAAGCGGCGCGCTTGCCGACACGCCTGCGAACTTGACGAAGGAACGGCGCGCCAGCGAAGGCGGGTGTTTCGAATGCTTCATGTCTGTCTCCTGCCGGGTTGTTGTAATGGCTGATATAAACGATGTCGTACAACGATTAACCTGCTTTTGTCGGGCTTTGGTGGCGAGACAGTCAGTAAATCAGGAAATCGTTTTCGCTGCCTGACGATAGCCAACTCGGCCTATCGCCGTCAAGCGAAGGCGCTCGGTACTTTCCCTTAAGTCGACAGAATGTCATACGACGTCCTACGGAAAAGCGCGCTCAAACCGCGTTTTCCGACTCGCACTAGAATTGATGCTCCCTTTCTCCGGAGCGCCGCCATGCTGGATTTCGATCGACATATCGCCACGCCGACGCTTGAGATTGCTTACGCGGACAGCGGACCCGCCGAAGGCCCGGTCGTCTTCCTGATGCACGGCTGGCCCGACGCCGCGCGCGGCTGGAGCGCGGTGGCTGCGCGGCTGAACGCGGCGGGATATCGAACCGTCGTGCCGGAATTGCGCGGCGCGGGCGGCACGCGCTTTCTGAAGGCCGATGCGGTGCGCGATGGTTCGGCCGTCGCGCTGATGCAAGACGCGATCGATCTCGCCGATGCGCTGAAGATCGAAAGCTTCGATTTCGTCGGCCACGACTGGGGGGCGCGCGCCGCTTACACGCTCGCGGCGCTTTATCCGGAGCGCGTGCGCCGCATCGCCGCGTTGTCGGTGGGTTATCAGCCGGCGGGTGCCTTCGACGTGCCGGATTTCGCGCAGTCGCGGCGCTGGTGGTACCAATGGTTCATGTCGCTCGATGCCGGTCCCGATGCCGTCGCCGCCGATCCGAAAGGCTTCGCGCGCATTCAGTGGGATACGTGGGCGCCATCGGGCTGGTACGACGAAGCGGAGTTTGCCGCGACCGCGCGCGCGTTCGAAAATCCCGACTGGGTGCCGATCACGCTCAATTCATACCGGCGTCGCTGGTGCAAAGGCGAGGCGTCCGATCCGGCGCTGGCATCGCTCTACGAAAAACTCGCCGCAGTCGAGAAACTCGGCACGCGCACGCTGACGATTCACGGCAGCGCGGATTCCTGCACCGATCCGTCGACATCGGACGGGCAGGCGGGTTATTTCACGGGCGGATATCGGCGCATGGTGCTCGACGGCGTCGGGCATTTTCCGCAGCGCGAAGCGTCTGACGCCGTCGCCGATGCGCTCGTCGCCTTCTTGTCCGAGAACTGAACCAGCGATGCTGGCGAGAACCTTGCGCAACTGTCTGGAACGCAAGCTGAATGCTCTGAAACACCTCTGACACTTTTTGCGGCCAATACTGTATGCGTGTACAGTACTGTTCGCAGCGGCGAGTACGCGCCGGCCGGTCCGGTCCGCGTTCGCCCACGGCTTCAGGTAGCCGTCCAACTCATTGAATCGGTTAAGAAATTGGCATCCAACAACGCAATCCGCATTCGCGGCGCCCGGCAGCACAATCTCAAGAATCTCGATCTCGACTTGCACACCGGCCAGATGACGGTCGTCACCGGTCCGTCGGGATCGGGGAAATCGAGTCTGGTGTTCGACACGTTGTACGCGGAAGGTCAGCGTCGCTATGTCGAAACCTTCAGCGCTTATGCGCGGCAGTTTCTCGACCGGATGGATCGCCCGCAGGTGGATCGCGTGGACGGCGTGCCGCCCGCCATCGCCATCGACCAGACGAACCCGGTGCGCAGTTCGCGCTCGACCGTTGGCACGATGACCGAGCTCAACGATCACCTGAAACTGTTCTACGCGCGCGCCGCCGAGTTGTTCGACAAGAAGACCGCGCTGCGCGTGCGTCACGATACGCCCGAGACGATCTACGCCGAACTGCTCGAACGCACGCGCGCCGACGATCCGCGTCTCGCGATCACTTTTCCGGTCGAATTGCCGGATACGGCGAGCGACGAGGAAGTCGCGCAATGGCTGTCCGCGAGCGGTTATACGCGCGTGCAGGCCAAGCGGCATGTGGAGACGGAATCGGGCGCGCGGCAGTTGCTGGATGTGGTCGCCGACCGGTTTCGCTTGCAGAACACCGAGCGTTCGCGCGCATTGGAAGCGATCGAAAGCGCGTTGCTGCGCGGCACCGGGCGCGTCAACGTCTATGTGCTGAAGGAAGAAAGCGAGCCGGAAATCTGGCGCTTCTCGACCGGGTTGCATAGCCCGGAAAGCGATCTGCGTTATGCCGATCCGCAGCCCGCGTTGTTCTCGTTCAACTCGGCATATGGCGCGTGCGAGACGTGTCGCGGTTTCGGTCGCGTGATCGGCGTCGATTACGGCCTCGTGATTCCCGACGATAAAAAGACGCTCAAGGAAGGCGCGATCAAGACGCTGCAAACGCCTGCGTGGAAGGAAAATCAGGACGACCTCGTGCGATACGGCTCAAAGGCCGGCATTCGCCTCGGCGTGCCCTGGAAGGACCTCACGCAGAAGGAGCGCGACTGGGTCATCAAAGGATCGCCCGACTGGGACGGCAAGTGGCAGAACCAGTGGTACGGCGTGAAGCGATTCTTCGATTATCTGGAGTCCAAAGCATACAAGATGCACATTCGCGTGCTGCTGTCGAAGTATCGCAGCTACACGACGTGTCCTGTCTGCGAAGGCGCGCGCCTGAAGACCGAATCGCTGTTGTGGCGTCTCGGCACGAAAGAGCAGGCCGATGCGGTGCTGTCGCCCGCCAATCGCTTCATGCCGATGGGCGTCGACTGGTCGCGCGAGCAACTCGAAGCGCTGCCCGGCCTGACCGTGCACGATCTGATGCTGATGCCGATCGAACGTATCCGTCGCTTCTTCGATTCGCTGACGCTGCCTTCGACCTTGCTCGACGAAGCGCTGAAACTGCTGCATGCCGAAGTCCGCACGCGTCTGAAGTATCTCTGCGATGTCGGCCTCGGCTATCTCACGCTCGACCGGCAATCGCGCACCCTGTCGGGCGGTGAGGTGCAACGTATCAACCTGACGACGGCGCTCGGCACGTCGCTCGTGAACACGCTGTTCGTGCTCGATGAACCGAGCATCGGCTTGCATCCGCGCGATCTGAATCGCATTGTCGAGGCCATGCATCGTTTGCGCGATGCGGGCAATACGCTGGTCGTCGTCGAGCACGATCCTTCGGTGATGCTCGCGGCGGATCGTCTCATCGACATGGGACCGGGACCGGGCGAACGCGGTGGCCAGATCGTCTACGACGGCTCGCCGGACGCGATTCAATCCACCGACACGCTGACCGGCGCGTATCTCGGCGGCCGCAAGCATGTGGCGCATGCATCGAATTGGAATCGCCGCGCGGTCGACAAGAAAACGCCGCGTCTCACGCTCGAAGGCGCGAGCGATCACAATCTGCGCGACGTCACGGTGGATATCCCGCTGCAACGTCTCGTCTGCGTGACGGGCGTATCCGGCTCCGGCAAATCGACGCTGATTCAGGACGTGCTCGCACCCGCGTTGATGCGTCATTTCGGCAAGGCGACGGAAGCGCCCGGCGCGTTTCGTGCGTTGAAGGGCGCGGAGCATCTGAGCGATGTGGTGTTCGTCGATCAATCGCCGATCGGACGCACGGCGCGTTCGAATCCGGCGAGCTATGTCGGCGCGTTCGATGAAATCCGCAAGCTCTATGCAAAGGCGCCGCTCGCGCTGCAACGCGGTTATAGCGCGAGCATGTTCAGCTTCAACTCGGGCGACGGACGCTGCCCGACATGCGGCGGCTCGGGCTTCGAGCACGTCGAAATGCAGTTCCTGAGCGATGTGTATCTGCGTTGCCCCGATTGCGATGGACGCCGCTATCGCGCGGAAATTCTCGATGTGAAGATCGAACGCGGCGGGCGCGAACTGAGCGTCGCCGATGTGCTCGAACTGACCGTCAGCGAAGCAGTCGATCTATTTGCAAAGGATGCCGAAGTATTGCGCGTGCTCCAGCCGATCGTCGATGTCGGTCTCGAATACGTGAAGCTCGGCCAGCCGGTGCCGACGCTTTCCGGCGGCGAAGCGCAACGTCTGAAACTCGCGGGCTTTCTCGCCGAAACATCGCAGGCGAAGAAAAGCGAAAGCCGTCTCTTCATGTTCGACGAGCCGACCACGGGCCTGCATTTCGATGATATAGCCAAGCTGATGCAGGCGCTGCGCCGCTTGCTCGAGCGCGGGCATTCGCTGATCGTCATCGAACACAATCTCGATGTGATTCGCGCGGCGGACTGGATCATCGATCTCGGTCCCGAAGGCGGCGATGCGGGCGGCGAAGTGGTGTGTGTCGGTACGCCGGATGACGTGGCCGCTTGCGAGCATTCGCATACGGGCCGCGCGCTGGTCGAATACGAAGAAGCGATGCAACCGGGCGCGGCGGAGAAGCGCGCGGGCGTGCCGCTGCAACTCGCCGCCGAAGTGGCGAGCGCGCGCAAGGCGCTGCAAGGCGAGGACGTGGTGCGTATCGTCAATGCACGCGAGCACAATCTCAAGTCGCTCGATGTCGATATTCCGCACAACAAGTTCAACGTCGTGACGGGCGTATCGGGTTCGGGCAAGTCGACGCTCGCGTTCGATATTCTCTTTCACGAAGGACAGCGCCGTTACCTCGAATCGCTCAACGCGTATGCGCGTTCCATCGTGCAGCCGGCGGGCCGTCCCGAAGTCGATGCGGTTTACGGCATTCCGCCGACGGTCGCAATTGAACAGCGTCTGTCGCGCGGCGGACGCAAGTCGACCGTTGCGACGACATCGGAAGTCTGGCACTTCCTTCGACTGCTTTACGTGAAGCTCGGCATCCAGCATTGCATCCACGATGGCACGCCGGTGCAGGCGCAAAGCTCGGAATCGATCGCCGCGCAGATCATGCGCGATTTCAAGGGTCAGCATGTCGGCCTGCTCGCGCCGCTGGTCGTCAATCGTAAGGGCGTGTATACGGATCTCGCGAAGTGGGCGAAGACGCGTGGCAATACGCATCTGCGCGTGGATGGCGAATTTCTGCCGGTCAGTCCGTGGCCGAAGCTCGATCGCTTCCGCGAACATACGATCGAACTGCCGGTGGCCGATCTGATCGTCTCCGCTGAAAACGAAGCCGAACTGCGCCGCGTGCTCGACGATACGCTCGAACTCGGCAAGGGTGTGATGCATCTGATCGCGCCGCTCGACGATCTGTATGGCTCGTGGCAAAGCGGCAATCGGCGCGGCACGGAAGAAACGCGCGTGTTCTCGACCAAGCGCGCGTGCCCGGTATGCGGTACGAGTTATCCCGAACTCGATCCGCGCATGTTCTCGTACAACAGC
This sequence comes from Candidatus Burkholderia verschuerenii, assembly GCF_001189365.1. Taxonomy (GTDB): domain Bacteria; phylum Pseudomonadota; class Gammaproteobacteria; order Burkholderiales; family Burkholderiaceae; genus Caballeronia; species Caballeronia verschuerenii. Next base: position 41,746 of record NZ_LFJJ01000093.1, read on the forward strand.
AAACATGGCTGGTGCAATACCTGCGTCGGCACGGGCGTGAAGCTCACGCGCGAACAACGCGCCGCCTTCGACGACACGCTGTTTGCGCAAGACGACCGCGGACGCGAACAAAGCATCGGTTCGGTGGATCAGGAACCGGACGATATCGTCGATCAACCCTGCCCGGATTGCGAAGGCACGCGTCTGAACGATGTCGCGCGCGCGGTGACGTTCGGCGATTATCCGATCACGGAAGTCGGACGCTGGACCGTCGGCGATACGCGTCAGTGGATCTCGAAGCTCAAGCTCAAGGGACGCGATGCGGATATCGTGCGCGATGTCGTCAGCGAAATCGAAGGGCGCCTGCAGTTTCTCGAAGAGGTCGGGCTCGGCTATCTGAGTCTCGATCGCGCGGCACCTACGTTGTCGGGCGGTGAAGCGCAGCGTATTCGACTCGCGGCGCAGCTCGGCAGCAATCTGCAAGGCGTGTGCTATGTACTCGACGAACCGACCATCGGTCTGCATCCGCGCGACAACCTGATTCTGCTGAGCGCATTGCGCAAGCTGAACGACAAGGGCAATACGCTCGTCGTCGTCGAACATGACGAGGACACGATTCGCCGCGCGGATCACATCATCGATATCGGGCCGGGTGCGGGCAAGCGCGGTGGCACGGTCGTCGCGCAAGGCAACGTCACCGATCTCGCGGCGCATAAGGCGTCGTTGACGGGACAGTTCCTCGCGAATCCGATCGTGCACCCGTTGCAGCCGCGTCGTGAAGTGCGGACCGGCACGGCCAAGCGCGCGGCCGTGCCCGAGCAATGGCTCACGGTCGAAGGCGCGACGCTGCATAACCTGCGCAACGTGACGGCGACCATGCCGCTGAATCGTCTCGTCGCGATCACGGGCGTGTCGGGCTCCGGCAAGTCCACGCTCGCGCGCGACGTGCTGATGACGAACCTGCTCGATGCAGTGGGCCGTTCGGTGTTGTCATCGCCTGCGGTGCGACGCGCGCGCAAGGCCGCGCAAGCCGATGCGCCCGCGACGAAATCGCGTGCCAGCGTGTTGGCGCGTGAAGCGCCGCGTCCGAAGTTCGATGTCACGCATGCATGGCAGGGCTGCGCGGGCGTGACCGGATACGAGGCGATCGATCGCGTGCTCGAAGTCGATCAGACGCCGATCGGCAAGACGCCGCGTTCGTGTCCGGCGACGTATATCGGCATGTGGGACACCATCCGCAAGCTGTTCGCCGATACGCTCGAAGCCCGCGCGCGCGGTTACACGCCGTCGCGCTTCTCGTTCAACACCGGCGACGGCCGATGCCCCGCTTGCGAAGGTCAGGGCGTGCGCACCATCGCGATGAGCTTTCTGCCGGACGTAAAAGTGCCGTGCGATGTCTGCCACGGTCAGCGCTTCAATCCTGAAACGCTCGCGGTGACATGGCGCGGCAAGAACATCGGTGAAGTGCTGACGATGGAGATCGACGAAGCCGTCGAATTCTTCGGCACGATGCCGAGCATCGCGCATCCGCTGCAATTGTTGCGCGATGTGGGCCTCGGTTATCTCACGCTCGGTCAGCCTTCGCTGACGTTATCGGGTGGCGAGGCGCAGCGTATCAAGCTCGTCACCGAACTGTCGAAGGTGCGCGACGACGTCACGCGACGCGGCCAGAAGCCGCCGCATACGCTATACGTCCTCGACGAACCGACTGTCGGCCTGCATATGGCGGACGTCGCGAAGCTGATTCGCGTGCTGCATCGACTGGTGGATGGCGGGCATAGCGTGATCGTTATCGAGCACGATCTCGACGTGATCGCCGAAGCGGACTGGGTGCTCGATCTCGGTCCGGAAGGCGGCGTGAACGGCGGCACGATCGTCGCGGCGGCGGACCCGGATACCTTGGCCGCGCATCCGCGCAGTCATACGGGCGCGGCATTGCGCCCGGTGCTGGGGCGCACGCGTTCCGCTGAAAACGCGGCGTGACGATCATGTCGAAGCCGATCTCCGATCTCGATACGCTGGTCGTGATGGAAGAGGGCGCGGCGCCGGCGACGGGCATCGCGCCGTTGTTTCGCGCGGCGTGGATCACGCTGACGGTTCATTCGGACCTGCACGCGGTTGGCCTGACTGCCGCGTTCGCGCGCGCGTTGGGCGAGGCGAACATCAGCTGCAATGTGCTGGCGGCCGCGTATCACGATCATATCTTCGTGCCGGTGGAAGACGGGCTGCGCGCCATCGACACCTTGATCACATTGCAGCGTCATTCTGCTATGCTGGCGCCCTCTCCGAAACCATAAGATCGATAAAGATGGAAACGCAGGACAAAGCCTCATCGCTCAGAAGAATGAAGTGGTTTGCCGCCGCGTTGCTGGTGGCCGCGGCGGCGCTGTTCGCGCTCGCCAAGAGCCAGCACGACGTGGGCGTGTGGGCGTGGGTGTCATCGTTCGCGGAAGCCGCGATGGTCGGCGCGCTTGCTGACTGGTTCGCGGTCGTCGCATTGTTTCGCCATCCGCTCGGCGTGCCGATTCCGCACACGGCGATTCTTCCGGCCAACAAGGCGCGTGTCGCGGATAACCTCGCGGTGTTCGTGCGCGATCGCTTTCTCGGCACCGATGCGCTGGTCGCGCGCGTGAACGCGTTCGATCCGGCGAGCCGTCTGTCGGCATGGCTGGCCGAGCCGAAGAATGCCGATCTGCTCGGCAAAAAGGCGGTGACGGCGGTGGGGCAACTGGTGTCCTTCGTCGACGATCAGCGCATCAAGGACGTGCTCTACGATGCGATCCGCCGTCGCGCGGAACAGTTCGATCTCGCGGGCGCGGCGGGCGGCGTGCTGTCGACGCTGACTGAGGATCGTCGTCATCAGTTGCTGCTCGACGAAGGTCTGAGGCAGATGGCCGGCTGGCTCGACAAGCCGGAGACGCAGGAAATGCTCGCGGCGCGGGTCGTCGCGGTGGCGGGCGAGGAGTATCCGAAGCTCGTCGGCATGCTGGGTTTCGTCGGGCTGAATGCCGAGGAACTCGGCGCGGAGTTCGCGGCGGGCCTCGTGCGCGGGGCGAATCAGTGGCTGCACGATATCAGCGGCGATCCCGAGCATGAGCGGCGCAAGGCATTCGATGCGGCGGTGGAGCGGTTCGTCGAACGGCTGAAGAGCGATCCGGCGTTCAAGGAGCATATCGCTGCGCATAAGCGGCAATGGCTCGAGCGTCCGGAGTTGCGCGGATATGTGAACGGGCTTTGGGACGAATTCACTGCGTGGCTCGAGGCCGATCTCAGGCGGCCGGATTCTGCGTTGCACGCCAAGGTTGTTGAGGTGGCTGGCGGGTTTGCTCAGGCGCTTGGCGGGGATCCTGTTCTGCGTGATTCCATCAACGAGCATATGCGGGATGCGCTCAAGGCGCTTGCGCCTGAATTGCGGGAGGGCATTGCTAAGCACATCGCGGCTACTGTCAAGCAGTGGGACGATGCTACTTTGGTGCGGGATGTTGAGCTTAATATTGGGCGGGATTTACAGTTTATTCGTGTTAATGGGACGTTGGTTGGGGGCGCGGTTGGGGTGCTCATTCATGTGCTCGTAGTTTTTGTTTTTTGATTGCTTCGGGTTCTTTTGTCGCGATTTTTTGTTCAGTAACCGCCTCCCCGGCGGTGGGGTTACTTTCTTTGCGGCGGCAAAGAAAGTAACCAAAGAAAGCCGCTTGCCGATCCTAAGTAGTCTGGCCTGCAAAATTGAATTTGCCGGAATGGACCCAACGACGCAGTCTGGTGCAGACGTAAACGCACATCTCAGCCAGGTCTGCAGCGCACGAGTAGAGGTTGAGGCATGACGTTGAGCT
>NZ_LFJJ01000094.1 GCF_001189365.1 Candidatus Burkholderia verschuerenii
TTTTCAGCTCAACATCATGCCTCAACCTCTACTCGTGCGCTGCAGACCTGGCTGAGATGTGCGTTTACGTCTGCACCAGACTGCGTCGTCGGGTCCATTCCGGCAAATTCAATTTTGCAGGCCAGACGACGTCAAATCAAGCGGGACACTCGCTTGCATTGGAGATTGCTCGTCCGCTTGGCGCTTGCGACCGGAGCCAGATTGCAGGAGCTGGTGCTGGCCGAGTGGTCGGAATTTCCGTCGTACGTGGTATGGGTGATTCCCGAGGATCACTGCAAGAGTGGCGAATGGCGTCCCGTCCCATTGGGCCGAAGCGCTCGCAGAGTCATCAAGTTGCTGAAGAATTTGCGAGACCCGAACGACCCGCGCCTTTTTCACACGATAAAGAACCCGGCAGCCGCCTCGGGTTGCTTCCACCGCTACGTCAGGGAAGCTGGAATCGTCAATTTTCGATTCCACGATCTTCGACACGAAGCGATCAGCCGCTGGTATATGTTTGAGCGAGGACTCAAAGAACGCCACATCAGCTGCATGGTCGGACATTCGTCTCGCTCCCAAACAAGAGATTATGTGCTGCTGCGAGCTGATGAGCTGGCCGAACTGCTCAATTGACAAGCTCCCGGGCGTTTGATTGTTGAAGAATAGGGCGGTTGCGGCCAGCGTCGCAACCGCCTCATTCGCTTGCTTCGGGCGCGGGGCATACTTAACACGATCGAGCCACCGCAAGAGGGGGCCGCTCCGAATGCGGACAGACTTCGTCGCTGGTTTTGCGAATGTGATCGCCGCATGCCGTCAGTCGGCGGACAGCGACGAGAGGCAACGGAGGCATTGACGCGCAAAGCAGCGCGAGAGAGGTTGTCGGCTTTCCGACGAGGCGACGGCGCCATGGACCATCGAGAAACGCCCCCGACGACAAGCGAAAAGCTTGATCGAATTTACGAAGAATTCGCCGCCGCGATCGCGCACACCGTGCGCGTCATGAGCATTGACATTGGAGCCAGGCTCAACGCTGAAGGGGAGAAGGATCAAGTCGTTCGAGACTACGTGGTGGAGTGCCGCGATCGATTCTTCCCTTGCGAACTGAGAATCAAACCGCTTGGCTATACGCCTCCGCGAATCAACTTCTCCGATTTCTCCGAGCCGGCCGACACAGAGAAGAACGCTGGCAACGGAAACGAGACAAACGGTTAAGCGTGGGTGAGAGAATCGTTTGAGCGCGACGCCCGCATGCTCCGCCGCACGGCAGGCGGGCGCCTAAAATCTCGTCGCAGAGCGAATGCCTCTCACGGTGAAGGCCTCTTGCTCGGAGGGGCCGGGGCCGGGGTCGGACTTGGCCGTCGGACATGCAAAACCGGAACGCCTTTGTGGCGAAGCGTGGCGAGGAATGCGGCGACAGAGGAAGACCCAGGGACCAATGACACGCCCCCGCCCTTGGTTTTCACCAACAGCTCAAGGATGTCTCCTTCTTCGTTTTCCACCACCACGACGTAGTCAATGTCGTCGATCGAGAATCCTCCGATAACGGGCACATAGGTTTGCGTGGAGCTTGACTGATTTTGCATTGGTCAATTCGGCCCGGCACCGACGTGGAAGGCGTTGTCGGAATTTTACGCCAAGGCTCCGCCTCGCCTCTGCGGAGCGAGACCGCCCGCCAATCTGCTTGCCGTCCCGCGCAACCATCGCTTCGCCAACTTGCGCCCCTCTTCCATTGCGCGCCTTCCATCGGGAACAGCCTCGAAGCGTCCGAAACTCGCAAAGTCGCCGCCCTTGTCGATGACGATTCGTCATGGAAGGGCCGCCTTCGCGCATAGATTAGTTTTTTGAAGGCTTTCGGCCGGCTCGAATATTCCTGCGCGCTCGCGCGCCGCTGGCCGTGGCGCTCGCCGGCCGCGTTTGCGCGTCACCACCGCCCAAAATGCTGTCAATCACCAAAATCAACTCCGCCAAGAACCAAACCAAAAAGCTTGGCGGCGATGGCTATCTTGATTATCTGGGCGCCCCCAGCACGCGCCAGCGCGGCGACTTCGACGATTACGCGCGCGGAAAACACCCCGAACTCGGCCCCCCGCCGTTTTGGGCATGCTCCGGAAAAGACGCTCTCGGCTTGGGCGAGATCGCGGAGCCCGAGCAAGTCGAGCGGCTCTCGCGCGGTTTCCATCCTTTGACCGGCGCGCCGTTGACGCAAGGCGCTGGCGACGCGCATGTCATGGGCCTCGACATGACGTTCTCCGCCCCCAAAGACGTCTCCGTGGTCTTCGCCGGCGCTGACGCCGCGACGCGCGCGGAGCTTGTCGCCTGCCTTCACGAAGCCGCGCGGGCGGCGCTCGGCTACGCGGAGCAAGCGTCGATCACGCGGCATGGGCGCGCCGGCGCAATCAGGCAGTTCGCCGATGCGTCCATCGCCGCGTGCTACACGCATTTCGCGAGCCGCGCGCTCGATCCGCAGCTGCACGTCCACGCGTTCCTGTTCAACGCGGGCAAGAGGGCAAACTTCGACGAATGGAGCGCCTTGGAGCAACGCCCACAGTTTGACCGAAAGATGGCGACGGGCGCCCTTTTCCGTGTTGAGCTGGCGGCGCGCTTGCGCGAATGCGGCTTCCTGATCGCGGCAGACGGGCCGTATTTCCAGATTGTCGGCGTCACCGACGAGCAACGCCGCGCCATGTCGAAGCGAAGCCAAGAGATCGCTGAGAACCTGAGCGACGCGGGCGCGCTCACAGCTTCGTTAAGCGCGGCGCGCGATGTCGCCGCGGTGAACACCCGCTCCGCCAAGTCGGAGCCGCCGTTGCCTGAGTTGCTCAACCGATTCGATCGAATGGCCAGCGAGTTGGGCCTGATGCCCGAGACCGTCGCGGCGATGAGATCGAGGGAAGCGACGCCGTCGCCGCGCGGCCAGACCGCGGAACGCGGCCTCGCCTTGGGCGAAGAGACGCCCGAGCGCGACGCCTGCCCAGCGTTTCGCATTGACCACGCGGAGCTCCTGGCTCGGCTGACGGAAAAGCAATCGTGCGCGACGCCGCAAGAAGCCTTGGCTCTTATCTGCGAGAAAGCGATGGCGCAGTGGTCCGCAGCCGAATGCTTGGCCGAGCTCGATCGGTTCATGGAATTTGAGCGCGTTGTTCAGCTCGGCATGACCGAGCGGCTGACGCCTGTCTTCACCTCGCGCGCGACGCTGGAATTGGAGGCAACGATCAGTCGCCGCGTTCGCGACGGCGCCTCCAACCTTCGGCATCGCGTAGACCCTCGCCTTGTCGACGCGCGTTTCGACGCCTTGGAGACCGAGCTTCGATCCGCGCTCGGCGTCGGCGTTTCGCTCGATCAGCAGCGGGCCGCTGCGCTGCATGTCGTGGCCGAAACTGGAAATCACGTGCTGGTCGAAGGCTGGGCCGGAACCGGCAAAACCACGTTGCTTCGCGCCGTGGCCGGCGCTTATCAAGACGCCGGCTTCTCTGTGGTGGGGTGTTGCCAATCCGCCGCGGCCGCCCAAAATCTGAACCGCGAGACGGGCGTGGCGTCGCGCACCATCGCGAGTTTGCTTCTCTCGATCCAAAACGGGCGCGCCCGTCTTGATGAACGCTCTATCTTGCTGCTCAACGAAGCTGGGATGGTGGGCTCGCGCGAGTTCGGCTTGCTTCAAGACGCCGCTCGCGCGGCTGGCGCGAAATTCATCGCCGTGGGCGACTCCAAGCAGCTTCAACCCATCGAGGCCGGAGGTATTTTTTGCGCGCTTGCAAGCGAGCATGGCGCGGCGCAAATCTCAATCATCCGCCGCCAACGCACCGATTTTGAGCCGCTTTTTGCTTGGCTCGAAGGCGCGGGCGCGAAACGCTCAGGAGTTCGCCGAGAGCACGTCGCAGCGATGCGCGCTTTGCCTGACGAGTCAAAGCTCGAAGCGCTCGCGGCTCTCGGCGAAAAGAGCGCGTGGCTTCGCCAAACGATCGAGAAATGGAGAGAGCGTTTCGACCATGAGTGGCTGCGCGACGCTGTCGAGCTGTTCGCGACCGGAAACGCCGCGCCCGCGCTTCGATTGCTTGACGCGCATGGGCGCTTGCGCCTCTCGCAAAGCCAATCAGCCGCCGCGGAGTCGCTTGTGGCCGCGTGGGCCGCCGACAAAACAACGCTGCCGAAGAAAATGATGATCGCGGGAACGCGCGCCGAAGTCGCCGAGCTCAACGCCCGCGCCCGGGCGGTTCTCGTCGAGCGAGGAGACGTGCGCGACGGCGATGGACTCGAGATCGAGATCAAGCGCCGCGACGACACAACGGCAATCAAGCGCTTCGCCGCGGGCGACCGCATTGTGTTCACTCAAAACGACCGCGAGCTGGGCGTCGCGATCGGCGCGACAGGGACAATCGCCGTCATCCAGCCCACGGTCCGCGGCCCCGAGCTGATCGTCGCGCTCGACGACCCGAACGCCCGGGAAAAAAGCCGCGTGCGGATTCCCGAAGCCTTCGGCCGGTTTGATCACGCGTATTGCCTCACGAATGCCAAAAGCCAAGGCCGGACCGTCGACAGCGCGTATGTGCTTGCCAACGCCATGGCCGATCGCGAGTGGACGTATGTCGCCGCCAGCCGCTCGCGTTTCGCGACGACTCTCTTCGTCGACGCGTCGGCGATCGCGATGGGCGATCCTGAGTCGCACCTCTCTCGCCCAGATGAAACTTTCGATCGAGACCAAGCCGTGGACGCCTTGGCGCGGCGCATGAGCCGCAGCCGCGCGAAAGGCACGACCTTGGATTATCCGATGCCGACGCAAGGCGAAAGCGCGACCGCGCAGATCAAAACCCCAGAGCCAACGCGAGCGCCGACCCATTCAACGCTTGAGGCATCAACGCGCGAAACGCTTTCGCAGGAGCAGAAGGAGGCGCTGCGCGAGCTGGCCGGGATTCGACGCGACCATCCGCGAGAAACCGCGCCCGAGCTTTGCCGTTGAAACGATGACAAAAAGCTGACGGGTTCGCCAACGCGCGAGCGGCGGCGCGGTTGTTTTGCGCAAAAGGAGGAATGCATTGAGCGCATCCAAGAATGAAAAACGATGGGGCCGCGAGCAGATCAGCGTGTGGCTTTCCGCGCGGCGCAAGGCGCAATTGCGAGAAGTCGCCGCTCAACTTCCGTCGGGCGCGACGCCCGCCGACGCGCTCGATCGCGCGCTGGATTTGGCGACCATGCCGATTTTAGCTCCGCGGCCTGACGCAGGCGAAGACTTTAATTCCTTCGAGGAAACTTCCGACATTGCTCGGCTTGAAGCAAAATTGCTGGCGGCGATCGAGCTGAATCACGAGAAAACGGCGCTCATTTCGCAGCGCATGGAACAACGCTTGGACGCCGTGAGCCTTAGGGTTCAACGAATCGACTCGAGGATGTCGGCCGCGCTCGATTCAGAGTTCGATGGCCACGCCACTCCGGATTTTTCCGTTTCGGGGGTTCAGGCAATCGGCGAATGGCTGCGCGGGCAGCAACAAGCCACAGGTGTGGCCGTCAAGAAATCTGCGCTCGTGCGCGCGAGTTGGCGAGCGAAAACGCGCGTCGTCGACGGGATCCTCGCGCTGGATTTTCATTGCAAGCTTGCCGCGATCGACGGCGTACGCCTTTCTCAGCCTATCGCGCCGACGCTTGCTCGCGTTCAAATCTCGGACTCCGACGGCCCGCTTTCGCAAGTCGACAGTATTGGAGACGTCGTCTTTGTCTGCGAAGCTCTCGGCGGTTGCGGATGGAAAATCACTTTTCATCCGATCGGCTCAGACGGAAAAGCGGCTCGCTCGATCGGCTCGATCAAGTGCTGATCTGCGCCGGCTTTTCGCATTTGCGCGCTCGTTGGTTTCCCCACGGGAAAAGGTGCGTCGGGTGTATAGCCAAAAAAGAGACCGAAAAGAACGACGAGTCAAGAAACCCGGCGACTCACATCAGCGCGGCCGCGGCGCGAATCTGCCGCAAAACCGCGAGCGCTTCTTCGTTGCTCTTCGCTGCGGCCCGCGCGAGCTGCCGAAGCGAGGCGAAGTTTTCCGCGAAGTCGCGCAGATGCTTCGCGGCCTCGATCGCTTCCGCTCCGTCTCGATTTGCGTCCGCTTGCTCGATGATCGGCTCCAAATTCGCGGCCGCTTGCGCGCACTCGCGAAGCCCCGCCGCAACTGACAAATACTGCGGCGACACGAGGCGATTGACCGCATCTTCAAGCCGTTGCGCGCTCTGCGCCGCGGGCCCGGCGCGCCCCTTCGCGTCCCGAAGCGCGGCCAGAGACGCGGCTCGAAGCTCGTCGATTTCCCGCTCTTCTTTCCGCAGGCTTGTGGCCGCTTGCTCTGCCAATCCTTTAGCGTCGCGCAGCTCGGTGAGCATTGCGCCCAAATCGAAATTCTGTTCATTCATTTCCGGTTCCTCCGCGCTTCGTCGGCTGGCGCCCTGCCGACCGGTTTCAGAACTTCTTTTCGGCGCGGTCTTCAACGTTCTTTAATTATTCGACGCGCTCTCGTTTGTTCCGAGCGCTGCCTCTAGTTTCGTTCAGAGGTTCGCTGGACCACTTCCGCGAACGCGCGCGCAGCGCCATCATCAGATTGCGTCCGGGGAAAATTGGCGCGCAAAACAACTCCAACGACAAATCAAAACGATGACCATGTGTTCAACGGGATTTTTGCGGAGCGCCGCTCGGCGCGCCAAGCTCGTCTTTTTCTCTCATGAGCCCCGCGAGGCGACACTCGAACAGCGAGCGGAGCCGGCCTCCGCTAAACCGCGGCGCCGACGCCACGGTCGCTCGTCGATCGAGTATCGCGAAGCGCACCGCGGATATCTTCTCCGCGCCTCGTCCAACGAAAGCGGATCTTTCTCGCTTTCCGTCGAGGGCCCCCACGGTCGCGTGCCGCCCCCGTTGTCCGAGCGGCTCGCCTTCGCGGGCTGCTCGCCGAGCCGGAGGTTTTCAACCGTTCACGACGCGATTGACGCGACCGCGAGGGCGAAAAGCGAAATCGACCGATTCCTCGCCAGCGTCGGAGACTGACGTTCGGCGACGGAGTGCCCCCGAGGCTGGCCCGTTCCCTGGGCAGCATGGGTCGAGGCCCCCCGCGCATAGAATCGCAAACGTTTTCGGGCGGTCCAAAAATTTGAGACATAATTTGGCCCAATTATTGCGAAATGACCGACGTAGTCGCCGCGCAGGCGCGAGGCAAAAATCATTTTGAGATGACGCGATGAATGCGAAAAGAAAAACAATCGGCCGCTTCGAACAATGGTCGGACGAGGTCCGCCCGGCTATCGACAAAAGGCGCGTGCTGGTGGTCGACGATTATCAAGACATCGCCGACGCGCTCTCCGCGATTCTTGAAGTCAAAGGCTTCGACACGCGAGTGGCGCTCGCGGGCAAGTCGGCTCTCTGGCTTTTCCAAACGTGGCGGCCTCACGCCGTGATCCTTGACATATCGCTGCCGGATGTCAGCGGAGTCGAGATCGGCCGGCGCATGCGCTCCGCCGCGCGCCACGACGCGGCGCTTCTGGCGCACACAGCGTTGGACGCTTCGGAGATTCGGCGCGACGCGATCGCGGCCGGCTTCGGCGCGTTTCTCGGCAAACCCGTCTCGCCGCCGGAGCTTGCCGCGGTGATTGACGCTCTGTGCCCAGGCGCGCGGGAATGGGCGAAAGCGCGCCGGCGCGCCCGCGACGCGGCGTTCGCCGCTCGCCCTCAACCCTGAATTGGAACGCTTCGCCATTTGCGGCGGCGCGGCGCTTGCGCGTTTCACGACAGGCGCTCCCGCTTGCCGCGCCCGGTGCGCAACCGCGCCGCGTCAAGCGCGCGCGTTGGGCATGGAGAACACGAAAGTCGTCGCGCCGTTCGCCGACTCGACTCGGATGGATCCGCCATGCCGAGTGGCGATATGTGCGCAGATGAAAAGCCCGAGGCCCAGCCCTTCCGCCCGCTTCGATCGCTTCGGCCGCCAAAACGGCTCGAAGACATGAGCGATGGTCTCCGAGTCGAGTTCAGCCCCTTCGTTCGCGACCCGAATGACGAGCTCCGATTCGTTCGCATCAGCGACGACCGAAACAGGCCGGCCTTCATCGCCATGCGTCAACGCGTTGTCGAGCAAATTGCCGAGAAGCTGCTGCAACCGAGCCGGATCGCAGTCGACTGCGCGCGCAATTTGGATTTGGCTGTGGATCCGTCGCCCCGGATGCGCCGCCCGGGCCTCTTCGACAATCTGCGAAAGCCGCTCGGCGAGGTCCGGACAGCTCTGCCAGCGCATCGTGATGCCGCCGCCAAGCCGAGCCCGCGCCAAATCCAAAACGCCGTCAATCAACGAAGCCATGCGCGCGACTGCGGCCAAGAGAATTTTCGCGATCCGGGGCAAGTTTGCGCGCTCGGGCGCGATGGAGAGAGTTTCCCCCAAAGCTCGCACGGTGGACAGCGGGGTGCGCAGGTCATGCGCGAGGACGGCGACAAAGCGCTCCCGCTGCTCGGCGGCGGCCGCCTCGTTGTCCAGTCTCGCCTCCGCGTCGGCGCTCCGCCGCGTTTGCCCGATCAAAAGAGCGGCGAGCTCCGCGAACACCCCCGCCGCGTCGCGAAGCCCGGCGTCAGCGACCGAGTCCGCGCGCGAAGCCACAAGGCACAAGTTGCCAAAGAAGCTTCCGTCGCGCAGCACGATTGGTTGGCGCAAGCGAAACGCGCTGTTGTCCAGCGGCTGCGAGCCGACCGAAGGCTCGCCGCGCTCTGCCATCCAAGCGTGCTCCGGCCGATCCAGTCGCTGCCCGCTCGCGATGCGTTGCCCGGATCGGGCGCTCGCGGCGACCGCGCGCCATGGCCCTCGCGCGGGCGAAGCGACGACAGCCGCCTGCGCCTGCGGAGTCCGGCGGCAGATGACGTCGACGAGCTGCGCGAGCGCGTACGTCTCCGCTTCGAAAGCGGTGTCTTTGGGCAGCCCTTCGCCCGGCGCGTTCTTGTTTTTCATTAGAAGATTCGCGAGATTGCGCGCGGCGAAACGTGGGCTGGCTCGCCGCTTGCGCTCAGCCGCGATGCTACCGCGACTTCAGTCGGCGCGAAAGCGCGCACGCAAAACCGGCTTCCCGTTTCAACGTCCCGCCGGCCACCATCGCCTCGCGGCCTGCGCAGGCAGACACGAACCTCCATCCACGCCATGCCCAAATCGAAGCCGAGCAAGCCAATCCGCAGCGTCGCTAAGGCGGCGAGGCACAAGAAAGTCTTGTATCTGCCGCTGGATCGAGACTCGGTCGCGCAAGTTGCCCTTCAAGCGCGGATGGCGCTGGAAGTCGCGCGAGCCTGCCGAGGCGACGCGCCGGCTCTGCGTTGTTTGGCGCAAGCCGTCGCATTGACAGGCCTGATCGCCGCGGCGGGCCATGGCGAGATCGAAGAGGAAACGCTCTGCGCCGCCGAAGCCGCGTTTTCTGGGGTGCTGGCGTCCGGGAGTCTGAGCGGCTGGGGGCTCGACGCGCGCGAGCTGGCTGCGGCCACGGATGTAATCAATGAGCACGACCGGCAGTTGCGCGAGACGCGCCTTGACGTGGTTGTCCGCGCTTTTGAACAAATCGAGCGACGGCTTGGGCCGGGGCTGACGCTGGCCGAGCTCTTCGCGTTGCGCGACAAGCGCGCCTCACGCAAATAGTGGCGGAGTGTTTGCGCCGCGAGCCTACTCTCGCTCTGGGCTGCGGCTGTCGGCAGCAATAGCCTCCATCGTCGCCACCAATGTCGCCAAGAGGTCGGGGTGGTGGCGTCGCAGATGCTCGTGGATCGTCTCGTTGCGAAGCAGCCGCGTCGTGAAGCCCTTGGCGACGACAAGCGTCAGCATCGTGTCCCCGATGCTTTCCTCGGCCGCCTGGCTGTCGAGATTCAGCCGCTCCATCTCCTTCTCCATGCGCGCAAGGTCTTCTTGCGAGATCTGTTCGCCCTTCTTCGCTTTCGCCGGCTCCGCCAAAGCGTCGGGGCGCGTGGTCGCCAGAAGCATCTCCGCGTAGCTCGCCGTGAAGCGATTCGCCGCGATCATCATCTCGCAGGCTTCGATTTGCCGCATGGGCTTCATTTTTTTCAAAGTCGAAAAAACCCTCGGGATCACCATGCGATCTTTGAGCAAAGAGACGGCCTCCGTGGCGATGCCGTCGAGCAGATGAATCTTCTCTCGGACGCGTTTCACGTCCATTTCCAAGGTCGCCGCGATGCGCTCCTCCGATGCCCCCTTGGCAAGCGCAGCCCGGATCATTCGATGATCATGGACGGCAGTGCTTCGGTTGATGTGGCGGGTTGAAGGTGTAGCTTTCGTCGTCGGAGGACACCATGCACGGCGCTGTTTGCCTTTTCAATTCTTTGAGCGCCTCAAGCCGAAGGCGCCCGTCGAGCAAGTGATACTCGCCTTCGTTGTCGGCCGACCGAAATACAGCCAATGGCTCAATCACGCCCAGCTCCCGCACCGAGCTAAGAATGGTTCGAAACTTCGGCGTCGACAAAACGCGGGGCGCCATCGGCGCGCTGGGGCGAATGAGGGCGATGGGAACTTCAATGATTTTCCGCTCAAATCCGTGCTGGATGCCGCTCATGGCAATAGCTCCTCGGGGATGCGGCTCGCGAGCGCTTGCGGAATGTCTTTGATTCCTTCCGCTGTGAGCAAGGTGCGGAAATGCTCGTCGGCGAGCAGCCTCCGAAACGTCGATGTGATCATGAGAAGCCGCTGCTCTTGGAACGCGGCGTTTTGGACGATGCGGCGTTGGCGCCGAGCCTCGGTTTGATAGGTCCGAAGCAGCTTTTGCGGGGTGGGCGCGTCCTTGGGCATTGGCTTTTTGGAATGGTAGGCCTTCCCGATCGCCTCCCGCTTGGTGATCAGCTTTCGCACCTTGATCAGTTGATCGCCTTTCAGCGTTCCGCTCTCGTAAGCGGCAACCATCGCGGCTTGGATCTCGTCGCTTGATGAGCGCGAGATGTCAAGCGCCACCCACATCGGGATTTGTTTCTTTTCGACGGCGCGAAGCAGCCTCTGCTCGCCCTTCGACAACAAGTGCAGAATGTTGTTGATGTAGCTCGAGTCCAAGTTGGTCTTCTTGGCGATTTGCTCGCTCGTGTATCCGCGATCCCTGAGGATCTGCAAGCCGCTGAGAAGCTCCTCCGTTGTGTGCCGCCGCCTTGCGATGTTTTCCGTCAGGCTGATGAGAAAACGCTCCACCCGATCCGCCTCGACCACGCAGCAAGGGATCATGGTTTCGCCCAGCGATTTCAGGGCCTCGAATCGCCCTTGGCCGCACAGCACCTCGTGCCATGGGCCGCCCTCGTCGTTTCCCCCAAACGCCACGGTGATCGGCCGCTTCAAGCCGACCGTCGCGATGTTCTCCACGAGCTGGGCAAAAAAAAAGCTGTTGCGCGTGCGCGGATTGAGGACTCGAAGGCGCCCCGCCGGCAGCAAGGTGATCTGCTCCTCGCGGGGCAGCGTGGCTCCCAACCCCTTGGCTTCGTCATCCATAAGACGCTCCTCGCAATGGCGCTCTGCGCCCCATGAAAGCCAACATCTCCAAGTCGTCAAAGCGAAACGCCTCCAAGCCGCGTTCGTTTTGCTCTCCGATGCGCAGCATCGTTTCGCCCATCCCCCATGCGGGCAGGAGGTAGTAGTCGCGGATCGCCTGAGCGTCCGGCTCCATTCGGACGGCCACAGTCAGGTCGGGCCGCAGCGCATGGTCGAGCCGAACGATCCAACGCAGGCCGCCGCCTGGCGTGGCGCGGCATCGGCAGAGAACCAACGAGGCCTTGAACTCGGCGTTGATCCACAGAAGGCCCGGTTCCGCGTCGCCCTCGACGGAAGCCCCCGCGGCCGCCATCGCCTCTTTGGCCTTTCGAACAATCTCAGGGTGCATCTCTCGCAAGCGCCTGTTGATCTCGACGTATCGGTAGTCGCCGTCCGGGCGGTAGCCGATGAGCGAATACGTGCGCAACAAGCTTCCGAACCGGCCGCGAAACGCGCTGCTTGACGGGCAGTCCGGCGTCTCGTCGATGACTATCCCGGAGAGATAGCCGTGCTCTCCAAGAGCGCGCCGCAGGGCATCGAGCATGTCGGAGTCGCTCAGGCGATAAGACCGCGCGAGAATCATTTGGCGAGCCGCGTCAAACAGGATTTGATCGACAATCGGCTCGAACGCGTTGTCCTTCCTCACCCATTCGGCGGGCGGGTTTCTCACTCGCTCTTGTTTGAGCTTGTAGGAGACGCGATTCCAAACGTTGTGCCCCGCATACTTCTCGTTTATCAGGATCTGATGCACCGTCCCGCGCGTCCACACGGCCCCTCTGTCTGTGCGCGCCCCCGACGCGTTGAGGGCATGCGCGATCTCGCTCTCGGCGCGGCCTTCCTCGACGAACGCGCGGTAGATTTCGCGCACCGTGTCCACCTCTTGCGCCGGACCCGGGCGCAGGATGACCCGGTCGGTCTGGGCGAACTTGTGCTTGCCGGCGGCGAGCTCCGTCACTCCTCCGGACGGGTCGACGACGGCTCGTCGAAGCCCATAGCCCGCCGCGCCCCCTTGGCGGTAGCCGATTTTGATCAAGCGCGTTTGCCCCGCGTGAACCTTGACGCTGAGCTCGCGGCTGTATTCTCCGGCCATCGAGCGCTTGAGGCTTTTGATGATGCTGCTCACTGGGGAGCCGTCGTTTTCGAATTGCTCCGCGCAATAGAGGACGCGAACGCCCCCTTGCTTGCATCGGATTTCGTAGCTCGCGCTTTCGTCCGGATCTTGGAAGCGTCCCCAGCGGCTCACGTCATAGACCAACACGAAGTCGTAGTCGGCCCGGCCCGACTCCACGTCTCGCAGAAGAGCTTTCAAACCCTCTCGGCCATCGAGCCGCAGCCCGCTTTTGCCCTCGTCGGCGTAAATTCGCACGATGTCGAGATTGCGCAACTTGGCGAACGCGCCGATGACTTCGCGTTGGTTCTCGGTGGAGTATTGCTGGTGCTCCGTCGACATGCGCACATACGCGGCCGCGCGCGCTCGCCCGGCGGCTCCGTCGTTGCTCTTTCGATCGCGCGCGGGCCAAATCACGCTTTGCCTCCTTCGCTCGGGGACCGGCGGCGCCGACAAGCGACGCGCCAAGCCATTCGTTGACTCTCCCGTTCGGAAACTATACGTTTGGAGGCGAGAAACATGTTGCCAAGGAACCGCAAGAACTTGCGCGACGATCAACCCGTCGGCGCTGAATATCCCCTCGCGATCGCGGTGGCTTTGAAGTCAGACTTCAGAGACTCCGCGAACGCGGTCAAAGTCGCGGCGCGCTGGACCGGAGCCAGCGAGCGAACCGCGCAAAACTGGCTGAACGCGACGCGGGGGCCGAAAGGCGAGCATCTGCTCGCCCTCGCGCGGCATTCGAACGCCGTCCACGCCGCTTGTTTGGTCATGGCAGGGCGAGCCGACGGATCCGGGAGCGACGTCGACGCGTGCATTGAGCTCCTGCTGAAAGCGATCGACTTGCTTTCTGGGTGCCGATAGCCCTCGTGCCCGCGGCACGCCCTGCGACGCTCAGACCGCATCTGGAATATCGATGTCGGCCAAGGGCGGCCCACGCTTTGAGAAGCCGGTGGATGCGAAGCGCATTTAGCGCGCTGAACCGCCAGTGTCATTGCTTCCGTTCGTCCTAAAAGGCTGGCCAGCAGCGCGTCAGGCGAGTTGTCGGTTCAGCCTTGGGGGCTGTTGGTTCCATGGCTTGCGCCGCGACGCGCCGCTCGCGTCGGGACGAGGCTCAGCAGCGATTCGATGGTTTGTCGTTTCGACGCACACTCCTTTTCGGCGCCCAAAAACCCTTTTATACTCTGCCCGCTGGAATTGTCCGACTTTAAAAATAACGGAGAGGGCCCATGGAAGAGTTCGAGCAACAACCGTTCGTCGACGCGGAGCTGTTGGAGAATCCCGAGCCTCGCTGCCCGTGCATCCTTTTGCTAGACACGTCGGCTTCCATGCGGGGCGAGCCGATTCGGCAGTTCAACGAGGCGCTGTCTCTGTTCAAAGACGAGCTGTATGCGGACTCCATGGCGGCCAAGCGGGTCGAAGTGGCGATCGTCACGTTCGGGCCGGTCGCGGTTCGGCACGACTTCGCCACGATGGACGGCTTCTTCCCGGAGGCCTACGAGGCGAACGGATCGACTCCCATGGGCGAAGCGATCGCTCAAGCGCTTCAACTTCTGCGCGAGCGCAAAGACCGCTACCGCGCGAACGGCGTGAAGTATTACCGTCCATGGGTCTTCCTTTTCACGGACGGCGCGCCGCCGGACCGCTGGGAAGAAGCCGCCCAGCAAGTGCGCTCGGGCGAGGACCGCAAGGAGTTCATGTTCTACGCGGTCGGCGTCGAGCAGGCCGACATGGCCCTGCTCTCGCAGATCGCCGTGCGCCAGCCTTTGAAGCTCAGGGGGCTCGCGTTCCGCGAGTTCTTCTCGTGGCTGTCCGCGTCCTTGGGCTCGGTGTCTCGGTCCAGCCCCGGCGACCCGGTGCCGCTGGCCAATCCGACCGCGCCGGACGGGTGGGCCGTTGCGGGTTGACCCGCGCTGGCGCTGGGCCGCCGCGTCGCGCATCGGCACGTCGCATATTCGGCAAGGGACGCGCAGGCAAGACGCTTTTAGCGTCTCCCTGTCGGCTCGGGGCTCGCTTGTCGCCGTCGTCTCCGACGGCGCGGGCAGCGCGAGCCATGGCGGAGAAGGCGCATCGCTGGTTTGCCGCGTTCTGTCCTGCCGCTTCCGCGAGTGGTTTGAGCGGAACGAGCGCCTTCCAAGCGACGGCCAAACCGTGTGCTGGATCGACGATCTGCGCGACCGCTTGGGGCGCGCCGCCTCGAACCGAAACATCGACCGAAGGCAGTTGGCCGCGACGCTGGTTCTTCTGGCGACAAGCGGCGACGAGGCGTTGTGCCTGCACATTGGCGACGGCGCCGTGGTCGCCCGAACAGGGGGCCAGTGGGAGACCGTGTCGGCCCCGAGAGCGGCGAGTTCGCTTCGACGACGTTCTTCGTGACGGACGACCCCGAAGCGCGGCTGCGCGCCCGGCGAATCGACGCGGGGCGGGACGCTTTCGCGCTGTTTTCCGACGGCATCGAGTCGCTGGCGTTGGAGCAAGCGACGCTGGCGCCGTCGCCGCGCTTCTTCGAGCCGATGCTGCGGCCGATCGACCAAGCGGGCGAGCGAGGCCGCCTCGGCGCGTTGTCGGGAGCGCTGGGCCGCTACCTCGACGGCAAACCGATCTGCGATCGGACCGACGACGACAAAACCCTGGTCCTCCTTTCAAGCCGATGAGCGCGCCGTCCGTCTTGATTTCGGGAAAGCGAGCGCGGCTCGGCGGCTTGCTGGGCCGCGGCGGAGAGGGCGACGTCTATTTCATCGAAGGCCGCCCGGGCAAAGCCGTCAAGCTCTACAAGAGCGATCTGCGCGCGCCTCGCGAAAACAAAGTGTCGGCGATGGTGGGGAGCCGGCTGTCGGAGCGAACCAGCCTTGTCGCCTTCCCGCTGGAAATCGCCGCCGACGAGTCGGGGCGCTTCGCCGGCTTCGTCATGCGCTTGGTGTCCAAGCACCGGCCGATTCACGAGCTTTATGGGCCCAAGTCCCGAAAGATCCAATTTCCGAGCGCGGACTATCGATTCCTCGCGCGGGCCGCCGCCAACGTCGCGCGCGCCGTCGCCGCGGTCCATGACATGGATTGCGTCATTGGCGACTTTAATCATTCGGGCGTGCTCGTCAGCCCGAGCGCGACTGTGGCGTTGATCGACGCCGACAGCTTCCAATTTCGGGCGCAAGGCCGGCTGCATCGGTGCATCGTCGGCACCGAAGACTTCACGCCGCCCGAGCTGCACGGCGCGCGCCTCGGGGAGATCGAGCGGACGAAGGCGCATGACCATTTCGGGCTCGCGGTCGCCATTTTCCAGTTGTTGGCGATGGGGCGGCATCCCTACGCCGGGCGTTGCTCGGACGCCGATCTGAGCCTCGGCGAGTCGATCGCGCAAAACCGCTTCGCCTTCTCGATCGCCCGGCGAGCGCAGACTCGGACTGTCCCGCCTCCGGGTTCGATCCGGCTTGAGGATTTTCCCGCGCCGGTGATCGCTGCGTTCGAGGCCGCCTTCGGCGTCGACCCCGCCAAGCGCCCGACAGCCGCGCAGTGGGTCGCTCTGCTCAACGGTCTCGAAGCCGACCTGCGGCAATGCGCGGCGGTTCCCGCCCATTACTTTCCGCGATCCTCCGGCGATTGCCCGTGGTGCCGGCTGCTCGCCCAGTCGGGCATCGACATGTTCCCGGCCTTGTCTTTCCCGGCGACGGCGCCGTCCGGCGCCGATCAGTTCGACATCGACGGCGTGTGGACGGCCCTCAAGGCCCTCGCCTTGTCGTGCCCCGAGGATCTCATCCCCTCTTCGTGCGCGGACGCGGGCGTCTCGAAGCCGACCGCGCACGACGCCTTGGCGGAGCGGCAGAAGCGAAGAAACGCGCGCCTGTTCTGGATCATTCCCGCTTTGATCGCGTTGGCCACGATGTCGAAGCTGTTCGTAGTTTGGCTTGTCTGCGGCTTGGCCGCGGCCCTCTCCGCGGCGGCGGCGAAGGTCGACCCTGAGCCGTTGAAGAAGGCGTTCGTCGCCGCGGACGAGCGGGCGCGAGCCGCCGCTGTCGACTGGCTGAGGCGCATTGGCTATGTGGACGCCTTGGCCCTGCGGGCAGACCTTGAAAGCGCCGTCGACCAGCATCGAGCGCTCAACCAAGAGCTTGCGCGCGCCCTCGCGGACCTGCAAAGCACGCGCGAGTCCCGGCAACGGGCGGCCTATCTCGACGGGTTCCTGATTCGGCGCGCAAAAATTTCCGGCATCGGGCCGGCCAAAACGGCGACGCTGGCGTCTTTCGGCATCGAGACTGCCAACGACATCACGCGCGGCGCTGTGTTGATGGTGCCCGGTTTCGGCGAGGCCTACACGGCGCGGCTCCTCGCTTGGCGCCAGAACCACGAGAAGAACTTTCGATACAACACGCTGCGCGACGCCTCCGACGCGCAGGCTGAGAGCGCGGCGAAATCGGCGTGGGCAACCAAGCGCGTCGCCATCGAGAGCAAGCTGCGGGCGGGGCTCGCCAACCTGAAAATGGCGCCGGCAAAGCTCGCCGCGGCCAACCCAATGGCGTTCCCTCCGCTCCGCGAGGCGCTGGAAAGCCGGGAAGCCGCTCGGCGCCACTGCGAGCAGCTGGGCATTGCCCCCAGCCGACGCGACTCGTTGAGATCGTCGTCCCGAAGCGGCCAGCGCCCCCGGCGGCTCCGCCGGCCACGCCTCGAATTACCCATCCGCCCGCGCAGGCGCCGCAAGCGGCCAAACCACCGCTTTGCCCCAAGTGCTCGTCGGCAATGCGCCTTCAGACCGCGCGTCGAGGCCGGAACGCTGGAAAGCAATTCTGGGGCTGTCTCCGGTTCCCACGTTGCGACGGTGCTCGAAACGGTTGACCTCGCTTGCCAAACGGCACGCTCCTATCCTCGGGCGCAGTAGAAACAGGAAATTTGAGCGGGTAAGAACTAAATATCAAGGAAGCGGCCGTTGCGACAGCGTGATCGAAAAGGCTCGCCGACAAACAAGTAAGACGATTTTGACATTGAGGCTAAGTCGTTTGAATAGAGCGGTGGCTTCGCCCGAGCCACACTCGCGGAACTCTTCTCGCTGCGCAAACTATGCGAATACTCGCAGCCCCCCCGCTGTTGCTTATGAGCGAGAAGCAACAGACGTTGATTACAGGCGTGGGCACCTACTTCGAAGTGGCCCCTATGCGGCGAGTGAATTGCACCGCGACGATTTGCGAATCGACATAGGCTCAAAAGGCGATTGCGTCATGCACTATGACGAGGGCTTGAGCACGCCCGATCGCATGACCGTGTGCTGGAACATTTCCATCACCAATATCAGCGAAGCAAAGACCTCGATCGTTAGCGTTGAGGTTCACGATCTGCGCAAACCCGACTATGAGCGCGAGAGCGCCAACTTTCCTTTGCTGATGGGCGCCGCTTGGTCCGAAAAGGCCCGATTGCAGTTTCCCGACTTTCCAGAGGCGATCGAGCCTGCTCAAACGGGTCGAATGACGATATACGCCGAGGTAAAAATTCCGCCCCAAAACGCCGCCAAGATCGCCGCCAACGAGCGCGCTGAGATTCTCTCACCAAACGGTTTCGATGGCAGCAAGCCGGATCGGAAGACTCGATTGTGCGACGTGGCGGGCTGGTTAGAGGAGGAAAAATGCCTACCCCGCTATGAAGTCATCGTCTCGACCGCTCGTGGGGCGAGCTTTCGATTGCCACTGAATAGCCCGTTTCTGTTTGAAAGCACCTATTGATGTCGTAGTGGTTTCAAGCAAATGAAAGCCCGGCTCACGTTGCTTTGAGGCACCTGTCGGGTTTTGCGGCGATTCAGTCCCAACAGATGGTTCGAGACCGTTCTGCTTCAAGCGAGGCGTGGCGCCGCCCAACACTTTGAACTGTCGAGCACAAGCTTGACTACGGGGCGACGCTCACGCATTCCGTCCTTTCGTCAGCCAAAGGGTGCCGCCGATTGACTGCGCGCCAGCTGAGTGAGAAAAGGCACGATCTCATCCGGAGGACTCAATGCAAATATCTCAAAAGGAACTTGATGCCGGGGGCTTCGGTTTCATGCTTGGCGCCATTGCCACTGCATTCATCACGCTTGTTGGCGGTTCCGCTATATCAAACTGAACTACAACGCGTGAAACACGACCAGGGTTATCAAGCCCGCCAGCACAATGCTCACCCCGCCCCTCGCGACAACTCCAATCACGCCTCCGATCGCCCAAGCGATCGCAGTGAACGCAACAGCGAGTCGTCCTATTAGCCACCACATCGCGACAGCGAGGAGCACAAAGACGATCCAAGCCAGAACGCTTGCGCCAAGACTTTCAGCGTAGGCTATCCAATCAGTAAGAGACATATTTCTTAAACCGGAAAGAGTAAAAAGTGAACTGGCTCGCAACGCCGTTTCTGCTCAACATGGTCGAAGGGATACTAACAGCCCCGATGCTTTAATCGGGTGTTTCGTTCGCTCGAAGAGTTCTAAGGCGCTAAAATCTGGTGGTCCAATCCAGTGGACCACCAGATTTAGGGCCCTCGGCCAAGCTGAGCCAAGCGGGGCGCGCGTTTCCGGGAATTGTCCTTGTCTCCCTGATTCGCCACCAAATTGCAAAAAAAGCCCTTGATCTCACGATCAAGGGCTTTTTTCTTTTCCGGCTATCATTCGTTGTCGTCCGAACTCGGATAGGCGACAACGCTGAGCCTGACGCCGAGTTCGCCCATTAGCGACAAATCTTCGGCTGTGAATTCCACGGCTGCCACGAATTGGTCTTGCGTCCCAACGCTGACGCCCAAGGACAACTCGGCCGCGAAATCGGCGCCTCGAAGCGGAATGCTCAAAGCCTTGCAACGACTGAGCATCGCGCGAACGCTGTCGCACATCTCGCGTGGCGTCTTCGCATCGGCTATATCGATGCCAAACCCCGACATCGTGTGGAAAGCATCACGCCGTTTCACGTCGCCCTTTTTCCAGCTTGTTTGCGGCGTCAACCCAAGCTGATTCAGCACATGGTCGACTGCGCTTTGTTCGCCTCGGACCCAAAGTACGGCTGCATTCATGGTGTCTCCCGAAACGGCCACGTTCAACTGCACGCCACGGACGACACGACTTTGCAGAGTTGAAATGCCGCGACGCGTCCGACCGCTTCCTATTCGTTCGATAAAAGGTAGTGTGCAGAATGATGTGCAAAAACGCTGAGGCGGCAGGAGCGCAGAGGCAGGGGTGGCCGTGGTGTAAGTTGATGAATGTCCAGTTCGTCAACCTGCCCTCGGGAGGGCTTACGCCATGGC